>JAJDAB010000423.1 GCA_029262095.1 Candidatus Hydrogenedentota bacterium | reverse complement strand
ATCGGATGGTTTCAAGGCCGAATGGAGTTCGGGCCGCGCGCGTTGGGTTCGCGAAGCATCATCGCCGATCCCACACGCGAAGACATGCGCGATCTAATCAACAAGCATGTGAAACACCGGGAAGATTTCCGGCCGTTTGCGCCGAGTTGCCTGCGTGAAAAAGCCGGCGAGTATTTCGAGGGCGCGTTTGATTCTCCCTTCATGCTTTTTGTGTTCAACGTGAAACCCGAAAAGCGCGCGCGGATTCCCGCCGTTACGCACGTCGACGGCACCGCCCGTGTGCAAACGGTGGATCGCGATGCCCATCCGCTGTACTACGAGATGATCGCCGCGTTCGAACGGCAAAGTGGCGTACCGATGGTGTTGAATACCTCGTTTAATGTCATGGGCGAACCGATTGTGAATACGCCGGAGGATGCGGTGCGGTGTTTTTTCAGCACCGGCCTGGACGCGCTGGTCATCGGAAATTGTATCGTGCGCAAGTCCCAGGCGATTCAGTCTTGAACATCGTGATACCGACGATCGATTACCCGCCGATTGAAGGCGGCATCGGAACCCTCACACTGCAATTGTCTCGCGAACTTGCTGCTCTGGGCCATGAAGTCACCGTTATCGCTCCGCGTATCGATGATACGACTGCCGAGGATTTATCGGAGCCGGTTCATGTCGTCCGATTTCGCGGGTACGGTCTCGGCTGGCTTCGCTTTTTTCCTTTGTACTTCGCGACGAGGCCTTACCTGCGCAACGCCGACATAGTCCTCAGCATCAATGTCGCCTACGGCGGGGTTATTGGGTTGTTGTCTCGCAAACGTTACGTGACGTTCGCATACGCGTACGAGTTTCTAAAATATCGCGGCACGGCTACCGTTGCAGCGTTATTGCGGCGTGTCTATCAAAACGCTGCACGTATCATCGCCATTAGCCGATACACGCGGGACCAACTAACGGCGTTCGGCGCGCCAGAAAGTCTGATCGAAGTTTGCCATCCCGGTGCCACGCTTCCGCAGCCGGTGAGCGTTGAGGCGGTCACGGACATTCGGCGTCGTCACGTACTCGGTGACGGCCCGCTGATCCTATCGGTGGGCCGATTGATTGAGCGTAAGAATCAGATTGCGCTGGTAGAAGCGATGCCCGCCATTCTCGAACGCCATTCGAATGCGATGTTACTTCTCGCGGGGCGCGGTCCGATGCTTCATGAAATTTCGCGGCGCGCTTACGAGTTGGGAATCCGCGATCACGTCGCGCTGCCCGGCAAAGTGGACGGCGCCGAACTGGCGGCCATGTACGAAGCCGCAACGATATTCGCATTGCCGTGCAAGGACGCAGGCGACGGACACGTCGAAGGATTTGGACTCGTATTTGCGGAGGCGGGCGCACATGGCAAGCCCGTTGTGGCGGGCCGAGGTGGCGGCGTCGAAGACGCGGTCATCGACGGGGAGACCGGTATCCTAGTCGACCCGGCTGATGCCACCGCGATCACAAACGCGATGCTGCGATTGATAGACGACCCGGAACTCGCGACACGGATGGGCGCTGCGGGCAAAGCGCGCGTTGAACACAATCTGAATTGGCAAACGTTTGCGGCGAATGTCGCGAGACTCTGCGAAGACGTTGCGTGAAACGATTTCGCGTCGCACATGTCATTACTCGTTTATGCAGAGGCGGCGCACAAGAGAACACCTTCCACACTGTACGGCTCGCAGATCGCGATCGGTTTGAGGTTGACCTGATTAGCGGACCGACCGAAGGCGCGGAAGGGTCGTTAGAGTCCGCCGTCGACGCCGCCGGTATTAATGCTATACACGAACCGAATCTCATACGGCGACCGGCGCCGGTGCGCGATTATTTCGCATACCGGGATTTAACACGCCTGTTTCGCGATCGCCAATACGACATCGTACACACACACACTTCCAAAGCGGGCTATATCGGGCGGATGGCAGCAGCGCGCGCAAATGCCCCTATCATCGTTCACACGCCGCACGGCCATATCTTTTTCGGCTACTTCAGCAGATTGATGACCGGGTTCTTCGTCGCGCTCGAACGTCAGGCGGCGCGCCGCTCAGACCTGCTCATCGCGCTGACGCAGACGGGCCTCGAAGAACATCTCGCGCGCGGCATCGGTGAGCGCCACCAATGGCGCGCCATCGGCAGTGGTATCGACCTTAGCTTGTTTAGGAAGGTGCGTAAGCGGCGCGATCAAATCCGCTCGGCGCTCGGCGTTAAAGATGAAGCGCTCTTGATTGGCACTGTCGGCCGCCTTGAATCGATCAAAGGGGTCGCCTATTTTGTTGATGCGGCGTTGGAAATCGCGGCTAAGAATTCCAATGCGGAATTCGTTGTGGTTGGGGATGGTTCGGAACGCGCAGTGCTCGAAAGGGCGGCGGAACCCTTGGGGAGTCGCTTTCGATTCTTAGGGCTTCGAGACGACGTGCCGGACTTGATGGGAGCACTGGACGTTCTGGTGTTACCCTCGCTCAACGAAGGGATGGGCCGCGTGTTGGTGGAAGCCGCTGCAGCGGGCACTGCGGTAGTCGCGAGCCGTGTGGGTGGCGTTCCCGAGGTTGTGCTGGACGGGGAGACGGGATTGTTAGTGAGACCTGGTGATGCATCAGCGATCGCGGACGCGGTTGCGATACTGTGTACGGACGCGAAAATGCGCAATCGATTTGGTGCGACCGCACGTGAACGCGTCGCGCCAGAATACGGCCTCGATTCGATGGTCGCGGAAATCGAAAGCGAGTACACTCGGCTTATTGAGGAGAAACGGCTTGACGCCTGAAGACGAATACCTATCCAAACAACGGTTGCTCGTAATCGCACCGCACGCGGACGACGAATCCTTCGGATGCGCCGGGACCATGGCCCGCATCAAGAGCGTGGGCGGCGAAGTGTATTGCCTAGTCTGTTCGGTGGGCGACCTCAAACACTACGACGGGAAAGACAAAGAGGTCGAAGCGGGTACGCGCGAACAGGAATTTGAAAACGCCATGAATTACCTCGGTGTCGATGATTGGGAAATCCTCTACCGCGACGAACACACCCACTTGCGACTCGATACGCTTCCCCGGCGTGAGCTCATCGCCAAATTCGAACGCGACGCGAAACTCGCGTTCGACCGCCTGCACCCGACGATGCTTGCGATTCCTGTCGCTTCCTACAATCAGGACCACGAAGCCGTTTTTCGCGCCGCTTGGACCGCGGCACGTCCGGGCGTTCCCAGCATGAAAGCCTTTCAGCCCATCGTGCTTGGCTACGACAATACTTCCTTCTTTTGGAGTCTCGAACGGGAAAAGTTTCATCCCAATTTCTACATTGATATTTCAGCATTTCTCGAACAAAAATTGACCGCACTGCAAATGCACGAGTCTCAAATGCGCGATTCCATCCACCATTCCAGCGTCGAAAACGTGGAATCCATCGCACGAGTCCGTGGCCGGGAGATTTCGGTCGAAGCGGCAGAAGGCTACATGGTTTTCCGGCACGTTCTATAGGATACCGCTGGCAGTTGGTTCTCAGTTGCCAAAACCTGCGCTAAGTAATAGAATCACGGCGTCTACCTACCCGGGAATTCGCCCTTGCAGCAAGCACACATCATTTCAGATCCAGACGGCCGTGGAGACCGCGAAGTCCCTGTTGGCAGTTCACTTACGATAGGCCGAGCCATCGATTGTGGATTCGTAATCGACGATGCCGCCGCCTCGCGTCACCACCTAGAAATTTTCCCGAAAGGCGACGGGCACCGCTGGAAAGACTTGGGCAGCACCAATGGCACGATGCTCAACGGCAACCTGATGCGGGAGGGGCTGCTGACCAATGGAGACGAACTTCAAATCGGCGAGACCGTTTTCCGGTTTGTGGTTGAAGAGGTGGTCGAACCCGTCAAGCCGGATGACGACACGACGATCTTGAAGGAAGCCCTCCTCGATTGGAAGACAGATAGCACGGTTGGCGTCGAAGGTTCTCAACACGACGCCTTGTTACGCACCGTCTATAAAGTTGTCAATGATATCGCGTCGAACTATGAACCCTGTGGCCTCGTGGATCGGATTCTGGAAACGACGATGCGTGCAATCGACGCGCAGCGCGGTACCGTGCTTTTCACGTCCGGCCAGAGCGAACTCCTTGAACCGTGTCCCGCGTGTAGTAAGTATCACATTATCGAAGACAGCGTGTTGCGGCACGTTACCCAACAAGACATACGGATCAGTCAAACCGTAGCGCAACGGGTGTTGCGGGGTGGCGAGAGTCTGTTGTATCAAGATACGGATCACGACACGGAGCTGAATATTTCCGAGAGCATCATGTCGTTGAACCTATTGTCGATTATTTGTGTTCCGTTGCGCGGCAAGTACGGCATCATCGGCCTTCTCTATATTGATTCCGATAGGCCCGGACAACAATACTCGCATGACGATATGTTGTTGACGACGGCAGTGGGAAATAGCGCGGGGCTCGCGCTAGAGAATGCGAATCTCCACCGTCAAATCTTGGAAAAAGAACGCACCGATCAAGAGATCGAACACGCGTGGACGATTCAAGAAGGCTTCCTGGTAAAAGATTGGCCGGACGACGCGGAGACGTTCGAAGTATACGGTGAGACGAAACCAGCAAAAACTGTCGGTGGCGATTTCTACGACTTTATTGTTCTCGACGACGATTGTGTCGGAGTTTTGCTCGGCGATGTGAGCGGCAAGGGCGTTCCCGCCGCGTTGACGATGGCGCAACTGCTTGCCGAATTTCGGGTGTACGCGCGTATGCACCGATCGCCGCAGAAGGTGATTGAGTATTTGCACGAAGGCCTATATAAGCGTAGCCAACGTGGCATGTTTTGCACGCTGGCCTATGCAACGTTGAACCTGACTAACGGCGAAGTCTGTTGCGCGAATGCGGGCCACCATCCCGCATTGTGCCTCGGTGGGCTCGCAATTGAATTCGCACCCGCATCCGGTCCCCCTTTGGGTGTGACGCAGCGCCCACAGTGGACCGAAGAAACCACCACGCTTTCGCCAGGCGGCGGCATCCTCCTTTATAGCGATGGAATCGTTGAAGCGCGATCCATCGAAACAAACGGCGAATCGAATAACGCACCGAATGAATTCGGCATGAAAAAGCTTCGACAGATTCTGCAGGACTCGCTTGACGCCACTCCGCGGCGTCTCGTCACTCGAATACTCGAAGATGTGGCAAGCTATAGCGCGCCAATCGGGCCACACGACGATTGCACGTTGATCGGACTCCGCTATTTGGGCGCGGGCTCGAATCGCGTAACGATGT
>JAJDAB010000422.1 GCA_029262095.1 Candidatus Hydrogenedentota bacterium | reverse complement strand
TCTCCGGAGAATCCACTATCCGCGTTCGCCCTCACGGGATACTTATGCGCCGGAACCCTTGTCATTGGCGTGACATGGACCGTTCTGACGACGAAAGAGCGTTCGTACACGGGCAACGGTAGAGAATCACCGATCTGGTTGACGTGCAAGGACGCGTTGCGCAATAAGCCGTTTCAAATTCTACTGATGGTATTCGTAATCGCGTCCATCGGAATCATCATCGTGATTTCGACTCTGGCTTTCGTGGCGAAACACGTCCTTAAGGACGAAGGACTATTGTCTCTAATCCTCGTTACGACGATGACTGCGAGTGTCGTTAGCTTGCCTGCAACGGCCCAACTCATTTTGCACGTGGGGAAGAAGTACGCTTATGGGGTCGTGTTGATTCTTACATCAGCCTGTCTAGCGGCATCGGTTGTAATGTTGAGACCCGGTAACGTGCCAATGGTCTTTTGCTGGTCGGCGTGGTTCGGCGTTTGTAGCGGGGGGATGGTAATGCTGCCGAAGACGATACTGCCGGACATCATCGACGAAGATGAAATCGTATCGTGGCAACGGCGGGAGGGCATTTACTCCGGCTTACTCACCTTGGCGACGAAAGCATCGGCCGGAATTGGCGTGGGGCTTGCCGGTTTTGGACTGAAATTCGTTGGAGTCACAGAAGCGGAAATCCACAGCGACCGGGTAATCCTCTTCCTGCGAATTCTCCTCGGGCCGATACCGGCAGTCTTGTTGGCTGTTTGTGCTGTCCTCTTCATTCGGTTTCCAATTGTGCCTTCGAGAGCGGAACGGACAAGTCAAACGCTCAGAGAACGGCGCGGCGCAACGAAACCTGGATAGTCTTGTTGAACTCGACCGCGTTTTCGTCTTTGTCACTCAGCCGCTAAAGAGAATACGAACACCGCATCGCCTCGGCGATAGTTTTCAAGACCTGCGACGCCGCTCGTGAGACTCTCCAGCGCAAGTCCGCCGGCGGCAACAGCAACATATTGGCGCCCATTGACGGCGTAGGTCATCGGTGCTGCATTCACACCCGCACCGCAATTGAATTGCCAGAGCCGTTCGCCGGTTTCCGCATCCATTGCGATGAAATGGCCATTGGCCTCACCGACAAAGACGACGTTTCCCGCAGTTGCCACCAGTCCGCCCACCGGTTGTGGTTTCGTCGGTGTGCGCCAACGCACGAGTCCTGAATTCACGTCGATCGCTATAAAGTCACCTCGCAATTCAGTGCTCGGGTCAGGATCAACCATCGCACCAAGTACCATGCCGAAATCTTCTTCCAATGGATTCTCTGATTTCTCCAGCGTGTAAATCATAGGCTTATGAATCGCTGCGATATAGGCCAAATTGGTTTTCGGACTGTACGCCGTCGGGCTCCACTCGGATCCTCCGCTGATAGCGGGTGCGATGAGGACACCGTCCCGGTTCGGAGGTACAAACAAATTGATCTGTTCCACGAATGAAGGCACATCGGGGATTCGTTGGGTCGGTGCAGTTGCTTGACGGGTACTTTGCACCACCTCGACTTCCTTCATGGGCAGGAGCGCCCGTCCAGTTTTCCGGTCGAGTATGTAGAACCAACCGACCTTTCCCGCTGCACCTATCGCCTTAACTTCGCGACCGTCCTGAAGCATGCTGAACAGAATAGGTGTTGCCGCTTGGTCATAGTCCCAAATATCATGGCGGACCTCTTGAAAATGCCAACGCCGCTCGCCTGTATCCGCATCGAGCGCCACAACACAAACGCTAAACAAATTATCTCCAGGTCGCTTTGCGCCATCGAAATCAGGATTCGGATTGCCGGTGCCAAAGAAAACCGTTCTAGACTCCGAATCGATGGACGGCGTCATCCAGGCCGCGACGCCACCGACATCCCGGACTTCGGTATCCGGCCATGTATCCCCCCCGAATTCGCTGGCATCAGGAATCGTCTTCCAACGCCAGAGCAATTCGCCAGTTTTCTCATCGTAGGCACTGAAGAAGCCGCGGGTTAAATACTCGCCACCGGCGATACCCAGAAAGATCTTGCCATCCCAGACCACCGGAGCAGATGTCAGACTGTAACCGGAGGTTGCGTCCGCAACTTCAACGATACCGTCCTGACCAAAAGCGTCAACAAGCGATCCAGTACTTGCATCGAGCGCAATGAGCCGCGCATCCAGCGTAGTTAAGAATACCCTTCCCGCGTTCACCGCGACTCCCCGATCAATGCGACCGCAACACAGTAAGAGCTCATCGAGCTCCAGTTTCGGTTCGTATGACCAAATCAACGATCCAGAAGCGGCATCCAGCGCATAGACATCATTCTTGGGCGATGTTAAGTACATCACGCCGTCGATCACGAGGGGCGTACACTCGAACGAGGCTAAGGTCGACGTGTAGCCGGTTTGAAATACCCACGAAGCTTTTAGTGTCGACACGTTTTGCCGAGTAATTTGGTCAAGTGTGGAATAGCGTTGCGATCCCAGATTGCCGCCATACGTGGGCCAGTCGTCCCCGGTTCCCGCGAGTTGTCCGGATGCGGTCGTGGTTAAGAATTGAATCACGACCGACATTGAATAACACAGCATAGGCCATGCGACTCGTTGAAGGATCGACGTGCGTGTCGTGCCTTGAATTCGAATCATTGAAAACACTCCTGATGGGCAAAGACCTCGGAACCGTCTCGAACGCTGTCGGCACTTAGTCTCTAAACCCGAATAATCTCTCAGCGCTTCCGCGGAGTCGTGACCATGTTCTTGGCAAGCATCACGTACTCCAACAATGTGATGTGTCGATCGGACGGAGGCTTCCTAAGATTGGTAATAA
>JAJDAB010000421.1 GCA_029262095.1 Candidatus Hydrogenedentota bacterium | reverse complement strand
CTCATCTCCCATTTGGTATGACCATCATTGAGTAGTTCAAAATGAACAACTTGAGGAGAATGTTGGTGAGTTCGCGAAGCGTTACAACTTTTTTGGTTACCCTTGGTCTGGCAGCGGGAAGTTTTGCCCAAGACGAAGCGGAGCGAAAGCCGCTATTCGGCGAGACTCATATCCACACGGCCTACTCTTTTGACGCCTATATGTTTAGCACGCGGGCGACTCCTGACGATGCCTATGAATTTGCGAAAGGAAAGCCGCTCAAGCATCCGCTCGGATCGACGCACCAACTAGAACGCCCGCTCGATTTTATGGCGGTGACGGACCACGCTTTCTATATGGGCTCTCTGATGAAGACGTCTGATCAGAGCCATCGCCTGTCCAAGCATCCACTCGCGAACACAGTGAACGACCCCAATCCAGCTGTGCGGGTAAGCGCGTTTCGTGCGCTGGCTACCGGGAAAATAGGCGGCAAGCCGGTAGACCTTCCTGCATTGGTTGACCATGACGTCCAGAAGGAGACCTGGGACCGAGTCATCGAGTCTGCGAACCGGCACAACGCCCCAGGAACGTTCACCGCCTTTATCGGCTATGAGTATTCCAGCAACGTCCGAGGCAGAACGTTACATCGCAACGTAATTTTCAAAGGCGATACTGCGCCCCTTCCGTTCACGCGTCTCGATTCATTGAATCCTGAAGATCTTTGGACGTGGATGGACGCGATTCGCGCCGAGGGTCATGAAGCACTAGCCATTCCCCACAACTCGAATCGATCGGACGGGATCATGTTCGAGCGCGAAACTACCGGGGACACGCCATTTACCCAGGAGTACGCGGATCAGCGCAATCGTAACGAACCGCTCGTCGAGGTCACGCAAGTCAAGGGCACCTCGGAGACCCATCCGATGCTCAGTCCCAATGACGAGTTTGCCGATTTCGAATTGCTTGAAACGATGGGAACAGCCGGATCTAAAGTCACGCAATTCGCCGGTGGATACGTGCGTGACGCTTATCGAACCGGTTTGGAGTTTCAGGACACGAAGGGCTTCAATCCCTACCGCTTTGGTTTGATTGGATCAAGCGATAGTCACACCGGCATCGTGCCGATAAACGAGAATGATTATTCTGGAAAGCTCGGGGCGGTTGACGGTTCGCCAGAGGTCCGCCTCAAGATGCGTCGGACCTCGATGGACTTTGGTGCGTCGGGTCTCGCGGGGGTATGGGCCGAAGAAAACACACGTGAAAGTATTTACAATGCGCTTCGCCGAAAAGAAACTTGGGGGACCACGGGGCCGCGGATTAAGGTACGGTTCTTCGGCGGATTCGATATGAAAGACGTTACGCCGGGCGACAAAGACTGGGTCGAGGCTGCGTATGCGAATGGCGTATCCATGGGCGGCGAGCTGAAGGCCCCCGACGCGAACGGCACCCCGACCTTCGCAGTCTGGGCCATCAAAGACCCAGAGAGCGGAAACCTGGATAGGATTCAAATCGTCAAGGGTTGGTCAGAAAACGGCGAAAGCCAGGAACAAGTATACGACGCAGTCTGGTCGAATGATCGGGTGAAAGACCCAGCAACGGGGAAACTCCCTGTAGTCGGCAACACCGTGGATCTGAAGACGGCAACATACACAAACAGCATTGGAGTCGTCGAATTAGCGGGCCTCTGGACCGACCCGGATTTTAACGCCAAGCAGAATGCGTTTTACTATGTTCGTGTGTTAGAAATTCCAACGCCTCGTTGGAATCTGTATGACGAGGTGGAACTTGGAAAGCCCTTTCCAGAGGACCTCGCTCGCGTGATTCAGGAACGAGCGTACACTTCTCCCATTTGGTACGACCATCGTTAACCTGATTAAGGAAAAGGAATAGAGATGGAATTAAAATTATTGCGAGCGTTACTTCTCATTTTCTGTATAGCGTCGTTCTTACCCCAGGCGGCCTTCGCACAGGCCAAAGATAACAAGGATCAGATTGTCCCTCCCACGGCTGCGCCGAACCGGGCAGTAGGACCGGAGGATCGTCCAAATGTTCTCTTCATCATTGTCGATGATCTGAATGTGGCTATCGGATCGTACCTCGACTCTGCCGCTCGCCCGAACTATGCGACTGCGAAGACGCCGAACATCGACCGGCTTGCGTCCGAGGGCATTCGCTTTGAGCGCGCTTATGTCCAAAGCCCACTTTGCAATCCGTCGCGCGCTTCCCTCCTGAGCGGACTTCGACCGGCCTCTACTGGTGTTCGTGATCCTCGAACCCACCCGAGGGCCGTGGTGGGCGACGAGCTACGCATGCTGCCTGAGCATTTCAACGACCAAGGCTATTTCACTGCTCGTGTCGGCAAGATCGGGCACAACACGTCCGAGGGTGCTATCAGTTGGGATGTATCGGAGTTTGCGCAGTCGCGAGAGCCGGGAAAGAAGAACCATTTTCCAGGATACCTGCCTGGTACCGACCTGTCGGAGGTGCGTGACAACACCTGGACGAAGGGGTCGGAAGATGGTATGTCGCGAGGCGAAGTCCTCGCTCCGCTTGGGCGTCGAGGGAACCTGCCACTGTCATGGCGAGCGACAACCGAATCTCCGGAAGAGACGCCGGATGGGACGACTGCAACACGGATTATCCAGTTGCTGGCAGAAAACAGGGACAAGCCGTTCTTCATTGCCGCCGGCTTTCACAAGCCACACCAGCCGTGGGTAGGCCCGGCCAAGTTTTTCAATCAACATCCTGTCGACGAGATCCAACTGCCGAACACACCCCCTGACGATCTCGAAGATGTCCCCGACCCAGCATTCTGGATTATGGAAGACGATCCGAATCTCGCCGAGCGGCAAAAGAAACAGGCGATCGCCGCGTACCATGCCATGGTTTCCATGGTCGATTCGTATGTCGGTGAATTGCTTGATGCCCTAGAACGGCTCGAACTGGACGAATCCACTATCGTAGTTTTCACCAGCGATCATGGATTCCAACTCAACGAGCATGGGGGCTTGTGGCGCAAAATTTTTCAGTTCGAAGAATCGACTCGAGTACCACTTATCGTGCGTATGCCCGATGGCCAAAACGCGGGCAAGGTGGCAACCGGTTTCGTTGAACTGGTCGACCTCTATACAACGCTCATCGATCTCGCCAAACTACCGAACCCAGCACACGCACTCGAAGGCACCAGCTTCAAGCCGCTACTCGAAGAGCCGGACCGGAATTGGAAATTGGCAGCGTTCTCAGAATCCAGGCGCGAGGGATTTCACGGAGACACGATTCGAGAGAAACGGTACCGATATACCGAATGGACGCCACTACCGGGAACCGATGGCGAAACTATGCGGGAGTTGTACGACATTCAGGAAGATCCCTTCGAATACAACAATCTTGCTTTGAACGAAAAATATGACGCCACGGTCGCCGAACTTTCCCAACGCCTCAAGGCCGGGTGGCAGGCAGCCCTGCCGTAATCGATGAGTGTCGATACACCAAGACGTAGATTGAAGCGAACGAAGTCGTATACAAAATCAGTGTGCATCTGAAATTTGACGCACATAAAGGAGAAACCATGCGATACAAGCTTATAGACGAGAGTATTTCCTCTCGATGTCAGTGGCTCAGGAATGCCATCGCTACTACACTGTTGGTTGGATGTGTCGCGCTCTCGTCTTCGTTGTTTGCGGCGGATGGTGATTGGCCCCATTATGCCGACGATGGCGCGAGCTCGAAGTATAGTCCGCTTGATCAGATTAACGCTGGTAACGTCAACAACCTCAAGGAAGTGTGGCGGTGGAACGCGAAGGACGTGCATGCGATGACGGGTACGAGTGGCGCGGGCACCTTCAAAAAAACTCCAATTGTCGTCAACGGCATTATGTATTTCAGCACATCGTATTCGCAGGTTGTTGCTATGAATCCGGGTTCGGGTGAGGTCAATTGGGTGTATAACCCGGAGAGCTATAAGCAGGGTCGTCCGGCGAATTCGGGGTTTCAGCATTGCGGTGTGGAATATTGGACAGACTGAACGACTGAGCGCATCCGGAAGATCTGGATCTCGTGATGCGAGGACTAGAGCGATTGAAGACTCCGGGCAACAAACCTGAATCAAATCGATTTCGCCTCCGAAGACGAGATGGATCGTATGGAACAATCGAAGCGACCGGCAAGAATATGCTGAATGATCCCATCGTAAAAGGAATGGTATTGACTGCGCGGGATATTTCTGAGCAGTCAGGCCTTGAGAATCAATTGCGGCAATCACAAAAGATGGAGACACTTGGCAAGCTCGCCGGAGGAATCGCACACGACTTCAATGACATTCTGACCGGAGTTTTGTTGCGATGCCAGATGTTGTTGGACGGTAATCGAGATTGGGACGCCGAGACAGCGGAAAGCGAAGTCGCTGAGATTAAAAAGGCCGGCGAACGCGCCGCTGGGCTAACGCGTCAGCTGTTGACCTTTAGCCGACAGGATTCCCTTGAAACGGCGACGATCGACGTCAACGAGATAATCTCCGAAACACAATCGATTCTGGCGAGAACGGCCGGCGATGACATTGCGGTTATCGTTGAATTGTCGGATAGGCGCTGTCCCGTGCGAGCGAATAAGAGCCAGCTCGAACAGATCCTTCTCAATCCCACTGTAAACGCATGCGACGCGATGGAACGGGGTGGCAGATTGACCATTCGCTCGTCTAACGTCACCAAAGATTTGGGAGAACCGGGCGCTAAGCCATCCGTGTCGCATGGTTATGTTCGTCTGGAGGTCTCTGATACGGGCTGCGGTATGGATAGTTTGACGCTTGAGCGGTTGTTTGAGCCGTTCTTCACGACTAAACCGTTGGGCAAGGGCACTGGATTGGGCCTTTCCACCTTTTACGGCGCGGTTCAGCAATGCCGGGATGAAATAAGGGCGAACAGTACGGTTGGTGAAGGGACGACTTTCGTAATCGACTTGCCTATTGACTAGGAGAGTCTTTTCGAAACAGAGACGTCGTCAACTTCACCCGACAATACTGCGCTGAAGACGATATTGCTCGTCGAAAACGACGCCGACATTCGAATTCTTACTGCTCGGATCCTTGAACGTGGTGGATTCGGTGTGCATTCCGCGAGTTGCGCCGACGAGGCGTTCGACATTTTCCATCGGAACAAGAAGCACATCAACGTACTGATAACCGATGTTGTCATGCCGAAAATAAGCGGGCCCGAGCTTGCGAATCGCCTGATCAAGATTCGACCTGAACTAAAGGTGCTCTATATGTCCCGCTATACAAACGACAAGCTCGAGCAGTACGGTCTTGAGGTATCCGAAATTTCATACCTCGACAAACCATTCAATCCTGCCGCGCTAATCTCGGCAGCGAACAAACTGGCTTTCGATTTTGCGGAACCGCCCAACACGATTTCCTCACTGAGCCAGAAGGCGGCGATGTAATCAAGGCGGGCGAGAAGTAATAGATTAATTGCGATGCCAGAGGTTGGTTGATGTGGTGCCTTGTAAGCCATTATTTTATATAGAGTTATGAGGCTCGTGGGGCGGGGCTCTATATAAGATAGAGTATTCGGTAAACATAATGTGCTTAAATAGCGAATAGCATTATCGATAAAGTCATGTATAATTGACTGATATGCGGAGTTAGGGGGAGGGGAATATGAACACTCATTCATACGCTGGGGGCCATTCCTCTGCGCCATGGTCAAACAAGAGAGCGATTGTTGCGGGGGCGGTGCTGTTTCTCACGTGGCTTGGCGTGTCCATCGGCGCTCTAGTTTACTATCGGCAGGGTGAATTGTCGGGAATAGGTAATCGCGCGTCAGGACATCTGGCGATGATCGTTGCGCTGTACGCTATCGTTCTATTTGCAACCGTTACGATGTCGAGAAGGTCAAGGATGGCTCGCGGCATACAGATTGCTCTGATCTGCTGCGCAACGTTGGCGTTTCTAAATCGACTTGCCGATTTTGCTCATCAGCATGATTTTCTACTAGCGTCACAACCCTGGTTGGGTGCGGTTTGGCCAGCTGCTGTTCGAAGTGCAGGGTTTGCGACGGTAATTCTGCTCATCGTGACCGCATACCTGGTTATTCAGCGCGTGCAATCCATGTTGAGTGCACTGGAAATTGAGAAGGATGCGCTACAGCAGGAGCGGGACGAACGTGCGGCTGTGTTCGACGCAATGAAACAGAGCGAAAACAAATTTCAAAGTCTGGCTGATTCCACCGCTGCAGCCATCTTCATTTTACAAGGGAAACGGTGTGTGTATGCAAATACAGCGGCCGAATCCATGTCAGAATTCTCATGGCGGGATCTCTACACCATGCATTTCTGGGAGATGTTTGTGCCCGATGAGCGTGACCAGATCAAGCAACTGGGCCTGACTTGGCAGGCAAACCTACAGAAACCGTATTCGTTTGAAATTCGCTTCTTGACGAAAAATGGAAGCATTCGTTGGGGCGAAACGACCGTGGCCCCGATCGAGTTCGAAGGCGAACGGGCGATCATTGGCACTACGTTTGACATTACCAATCGGAAGGAAGCGGAACAATCCCTTGAGAAACGGGAAGAATGGTTTCGAAAACTGGTCAAAAATACCACTGACGTGATTGCTGTGATCGGGGCGGATGGAAATCTAGACTATCTGTCTGCGCCAGACGGCGCGCTGCCTGGTTACAACACGAAGAGTGACTTAGTTGGAAAATCCATGTTTGAGTATGTCCATCCTGAAGACTCGGAGAGGATATTCGCCGCGTTTCAAGATGTAGTCCAGAATCCAGGACTCGCGGAAATGCAGACGTTCCGATTCAAGCAGGCAGATGGAGATTGGGCTACCGTTGAAGCCAGCGGACGGAACCTCTTTGATGACGAAACGATCAATGGAATCGTCGTCAACGCTCGCAACATCACGAAGAGAGTCGAACTCGAGAATCAACTTCGCCAGTCTCAGAAGATGGATACGCTCGGGCGACTTGCCGGGGGCGTTGCCCACGATTTCAACAACATGTTAACGAGCATTCTCGTACGAAGCGAACTCCTAGAATATGGTGGACAGACTCCTGAGCAAATACAGGAAGAAGTATCGGAGATCAAGCACGCGGGTCTCAAAGCGGCAGGATTGACACGGCAACTACTGGCGTTTAGCCGCGAAGAAGAGATGAAGTCGGAACTGTTTGATATACGCGATGCCACTGACGACTTACAGAAGATGCTGATTCGGCTCATGGAGGAAAACATCGCGTTTACGGCGACGAGTACGGAAGAGCCGTGCGTGATTCGTGGCGACCGAGGCGGCATTGAGCAGGTTATCATGAATCTTGTGGTCAACGCCCGCGATGCCATGCCAGCAGGTGGCGCCCTGAGTATCCGAACGTTCGTGGAAAGCACTCAGGAATCCACTCAGGCGGAGATGTCGGGAGCCCTGGAGCGCCAGGTCGTTTTAGAAGTCTCGGACACGGGTTGCGGAATGGATGAAGAAACCGTTTCGAAAGTTTTCGATCCATTCTTCACAACGAAAGAAGTCGGACACGGGACGGGTCTTGGCTTGAGTACAGTTTTCGACGTCGTTCAGCGTTTGGATGGTCACATTACGGTCAATAGTACGCCTGGTGAAGGTACGACCTTTAGAGTCCAATTCCCGTACGGCGAACCCGAGGATACGGATTTCGTTAAAGATTCTCCCGCCACCAAATCCGAAAATTGCCAACTATCGATCATTGTTGTGGAGGACGACGACGAAGTCCGAATTCTCACTTCTCGCATTCTTGAACATCAGGGACATCTAGTCTATCAGGCAGAAAACGCGAGTCAAGCGCTTACCTTGGTCGAACGATCCGATACGGAAGTGGACCTTGTATTGACCGACGTCGTAATGCCGGACGTTAGTGGTCCTGAACTGGCGGAGAAACTCAGAAGAAAGAAGCCAGATCTGAAAATCATGTTCATGTCGGGATACACCAATGATGCGATGATGCGGTGCGGGCTTCAGATTGACCAAGTCGCGTACATTGACAAGCCCTTTACTCCGGACGCGCTGATGAAGAAAATCAGCCAACAGTTCGAGCCGTCCAGCCAAAAATCCGAGGGGCCTTCCGCATCCAGCGCGACGGTTGGTATATAGACCATGATGGAATTTAGCCTACGAGATCATCCAACGCTGGCCCTATATGTAGCCGGTGTTTGTGTTGCGGCAATACTCGCATACCGACTTGCATTCGGGCCTCGTAAGACTGATTCGTCCACGAATGGCGCGTATTTGTGCGTCGCCATAGTGATCCTTCTTCTAGCCGAGACAGGCGAATACCTTAGTCTAACCGTCAGCGCAAAGGCCATTTATCGAGAGATACAGTTACTCGCGGAATTCGCATTCCTATGTCTCTGGTATTTGTGGACGCGAAAGTACACGGGAATACATGATTTGCCGAACAAGCATGTCACGATGATTCTGGCCGGGGCCGGTCTTGTTGTAACGTGCGTAATTCTCACAAACCAGTATCACAATGTCGTTCTCGAATCGTTGGAAATGCCCAATGTGGAGCCGTGGGGTCCCCTAGAGTTTGAGTATGGCTCGGGATTCTGGCCAATCCTAGCTGGAATGTTTCTGATCTATGTTGCAAGCCTGGTAACACTGACAAGATCTTCCCGGAAGAATAGAAGGCTTTATCGCGCGGAAACGATCGTGTTCGTATTGGCATCCGTTTTGCCCTGGACAGCATTTCTCGCCGAAGAATTTAATTGGCTTGGGCTACATGGCTCAAATGTTGGCGCGATTACGATAGCAGTCGCAAGTATAGCGGGGATCATCCTGTTCTCTACAGTTCGGCGTTCCAAGGTATTACCAATTGCCCACGCGGCCGTGTTCGAATCCATGAGAGATCCGATCCTCGTTCTTGATCTTCAACGCCGGATTGTCGACCTGAACAAGTCCATGCGCGATCTGTTAAAGATTGAAGAGAATCGGGTAGTCGGAAAATCCATCTCCTCGGTTTGGAATGATATACCGGCGGATTTGCGTCTTAACGGCGAAGCTAGCACACAGAACTTCAGGTACTCGACGGTCGGAGATGAGGACACGTCATTACAGTTCGAAGTTCATGTGTCTCCAATTTGCGATAGCCACGGACGCGAAACTGGTGTAACCCTGGTGCTTTGTGACGTTACCGCGACGAAACGTCTCGAACGCCAAAAGCGAGAGGTAACGCAACAGTTGGCTGTGGCTCAGAAGGACCGCAGTCTCAATGATATGGCCGCCGGAATTGCGCATCAGTACAACAATCTTCTCACTCGAATATTGGGATTCAACCGCTTGGCCATGGATCAATTCCCCGAGGATGAATGCCTCCTTGAGCCGCTATCTCACGTAGAACGCGCAGCGGAACAAGCCATTGCGTTAACGAGTCAGATGCGTTCGTATTCTGGCAATACTATTCAAAAACACAACGCGATTAATATTTGCGAACTAATATTTAGTTCTCGGAGCCTTCTGGAAGACACGCTCGGGACTGCGTGTACTCTGAATCTTGATTTGCAATCTGACATCGCTACGATCGATGGTAATGAGTCGCAATTGACGCAACTCATTCTCAATCTCCTTGAAAACTCCCGTGAGGCGATGGGTCAATCTGGGGGTGAGGTCACAATTAGATCTGCCGAGCGCGTCTTCTCAGCAGACGATGCGGTCAACTCGAACGGTAGTAGTATCGAAATTGGAGATCCTTGCGTTTGCGTTGATGTAGTTGATACCGGTTGCGGCATCGATCCAACCATTGAGTCTCGGGTGTTCGACCCATTCTTCAGCACGAAATTTGTGGGCCGCGGCCTGGGGCTTTCAACGGCTTTGGGAATCGTTCGGACCCACGATGGTGCCATTACGCTAAACTCCGAATCCGGAACGGGGACAACGGTTTGCGTGATACTTCCGATCTTACGCAGTTGTGCGAACCCGAAGAAACTAAGAGTTCTCGATGGTGCGATTTAAGATCACCAGATTTGGTATTCATCCAACGTGAGTTCAAGAGCACAATGCTCGGAAGATGAATAACATCTTCCAAGACGCTACGGCAAGACTGCGTCGCTCGGGAGCGAGAACATGGCGACTGCGAACTGAGTGCGTCGCGCAAACGGTGATTGCATCCTGCTGGTACTGATGATGTTTGCGGAATCAGAGCGCGATACGGTCGCGACGAGCGCGGGTCACTATTCAATCGCATGACAATCGCTGTTTGGAGCTGGGAAAGGGCTAGTGGGGGCTAGAATTGTTCTGTGCAGAGTTTTTACATGCTACGGTGTCGGGATACGGTCAATGTCATTCGGCATCTATCACCGTTACTCCTCAAAATGGTTTGTTGGCGGCTTGGTATCTCTATCCAGAGGAAGAAACCCGTAACGGTCGCATTGTATTGGCAAGACGGCATCCCGAGTCGACATCCTGGGATCGTGCTACGTTGGTGGAGTTGGGAACCAGCTCCTCCGTTGGGAATCCGGTACTGTTTTATGACCCGGAAGGCGTCTTGTGGCTTCACTTCGTGCTCTTGCGCGGTGCTTATTGGGACAAGAGCGTATGGCTTGCGGCACGTGGCATTCCTGACGGTAAATCATTCTCCAGGCCTGAGGTCGTTTGCGAAGACCTCGGCACGATGATTCGCCACCGGCCCGTGTTTCTGGCGGATGGACGAGCCCTTATGCCGGTGTATTCCGACCGAAGCAAGACGTCACAACTCTTCACAAGCATGCCACCGTATACCGAGTGGCGGTTGCATCACCACTTCGACAAGTCACGCGTTATTCAGCCGGATTTGCTGGAAGTGGGCGGCAAGTTGATACTTGTTTTTCGACCGGTTGGCGACTCCCGATCCGCCTGGCGCAGCTTCTCCGTGGACGATGGCCGGACATGGTCCGAGCCGATACGGCTCCCGTTGCCGAATCCGCTCAGCGGGTTGGCCGCGTTCGAGTGGAATGGCCGTGTGGGGATCGTCTACAACAATACTCGAGAGCATCAGCGGCATCCGCTATCTTTGTCTTGGTCAGACGCTACATTGCACGAATGGTCACCGCCCCATGATTTTGAAACCTCGAAGTTCGAAGTGTCGTATCCGTCCTTTTGTGTGGACAATAATGGTCAGGTTCACGGCGTGTACACCTACAATCGAAAATTGATCAAATACGTGTCATTCGATAAGGCATGGATCGCAGATGCCACCACACGCGATTGAGGCATTTAAGAACCGCCACGCGGGAAAGCGCTTGTTTATTCTGGCGTCAGGTCCGTCGTTGAACGACCTCGACCTTTCTCCTTTGGATCGACGAATTACCATGGGGCTGAATCGGTCAGTCTTGGTATATCCTGACACGTATTATCATTGCGTTATGGATCAGCGATTGTTTGACTTATTCGGTGACGAACTGCGTAAGACGCGTCAGCTTTTCACGGTGGAAAATCGTCCGTTCGGGATTGCGCTCAAGAATCGAGCTGCGGACGGATTCAGTTGGGACCTTGCGGAGGGCATTTTTACCGGGTACACGATCTCGTATTTTGCCCTTCAGCTTGCTGTGTATATGGGGTTCGCCGAGGTCTACTATCTTGGCCTTGACCTTCGTCACCAATCCGGCAAGACGCACTTTTTCGGACGGGATGAGGTTAGTGGCAACCACGAAAACACGGAGTTTCCCAAAATGGCGCGTATGTTCGAGCGAGCGGCCGAATTGCTCCGCGATCACCCCATTAAAGTTTTCAATTGCAGTACTATCACGACAATCGATTGTTTTCCATATATGGACTACGAAGAAGCTGTGACTCGGTGAACGCCTGAAAGTGCTCGATTCGTCTCGCCGTCGCGATCCAAGTAGTGCAGTTCGCTGAGGAAAAGGTAGGTCGTCATGTACAGAAAAGTCGCCTCGTTCGGAGTTATGTCCCCATGCGATACGAGAGTTAACCGATCCATTAGATCGAACAGCGTATGTTTCAATCGCCTGTGACGGCCTGCAGCGGAGGGTCTGGAAAGTATATACGCGTATAAGCGTGGGCCAAATCGAGAAGCCTCCAACTCCACTGGCGTACCGTTAATCCTCGTCGGTTCGCCGTCTGCCGGATACAGCTTGTTCGCTGCGGCCTCTAGCAGCTCAGAACATCCCGCTACAATAACTTGCGTGGCATCGATATCGCCCATATAAACTTGTTCGAATCGCGCGGAAAGCTCGTTCCAGTTTCTCTCGTCATCTGCTAACCACGAATTGACAATGTGGCGCTGGTCGTTGACTATTTGATGATTCGTTTCAACATCCGCACACTTTCTGAGCGTGTCCTCCGCAAATTCATGAACTAACGAGTACACGATACATTCGATCCTGGAGAGTCTCGCGATGAGCTCAATGAGCCTGTCTGATTCTGAGTTTCCATTCGCCGATGCGGGCGGCTGATTATCGCGTCTTGATGAAGCATGTAGCTGAATTTTGAGCGCGCCAATTCGCTGCTCAATTACAGGCAGTGCATCCCACCAACCAACGTTGTTTTTCTTGTCGATCCAGCGGCGAGTATGTTCCATGAATTCGCGGGCTAGCGAATCAGTTTCGACGTAACCCCGTAATTCGAAGTCTATCCAGCGCTCGACTTTGATAAGTTGGCGGAGGCGCGCCAGACGAGCCGCCTTGAGTAGCACCGGCCGACTCGATCGGTGGTCGCAGCTCTCCAAGTCTGCCAACAGCTCACGTGCGAGCTGTACGGCTGTTTTGTCCCTCGCGCTCACAGCGGAGCCATCTTGAAACAAGCCGTATTGCCATTGCAAGTCCAGTCTCATATCAGGAAACCGATAACTACTCCTGGCATCGGTCGCGCTGTCGCAAAAATCCCAGATCGATATAATTGTTTTTATGCGGTGTATATAATATTTACTGGATATGCGGATATAATTCTTGCATTCTCGAGAATCTTTCTATATGGTGTGGTCAGTTTGAAGATTGGGGCGCTATATTGTGCCAACAACAAGTATTCTCAGTATCGTAACAAGCACGAGCAAGATCGGCGGATATTTGATCGAATATCGTCAAAGAATTCGATTTACTGCCAGTTTCTCGTGGGGATTCGACCTGGAGCCATTGTTTCGTGCGATGAACCGCTAGCTTCGAACCCATTATTCGGAGAACCGATGATGGGTAGAAACTTTCGGCATAAAGGTGAAGAACTGGTCGACGGAGTCGATACTCGGAAGTCGCTGATCGGCGCTTCATCCGGAGGTAAGATCGTGGCAAATATCGGAGAAT
Organism: Candidatus Hydrogenedentota bacterium; assembly: GCA_029262095.1. Lineage (GTDB taxonomy): Bacteria > Hydrogenedentota > Hydrogenedentia > Hydrogenedentales > SLHB01 > JAJDAB01. Next base: position 3,680 of record JAJDAB010000421.1, on the reverse strand, counting down.
CTGATGGCAACCGTTAAGATAAATGTCCAACACATAAACCCATTTGTCGACGCCGTGCATGAGTTGTTCGATACGATGCTTGGAGTTGCGGCGAAGCGCGGAAATCCTAGACGACTACCGAAAGATGCAAAGCCACAGGAGGTTGTAGGGATGATCGGAATTAGCGGCTCTGCACGTGGTGTTGTCGCAGCCGGCTTCCCGAAGGACACCTCCATAAGGGTTGTGGGAAAACTACTTTGTTGCGAGCTAACGGAATTCGACGACATTGTGTCGGATGGTATTGCGGAGGTCGTTAATATGATTGCTGGTAATGCTAAGGCGAAGCTAGCCGAGAATCATGAAGCCCCGTTGGATCTAAGTCTGCCTACTGTCTTGTCTGGGTCAGACTTTCGTATTGAGTCTCCAGCGGACTGTATCTGGATTGAAGTGCCATTCACGAGTGCGCTCGGTGAATTCGAGTTGCGTTTGATGTTTGAAGCGGAATAGTCGAGCTGAGAGGAGTCACGTCATGAGGGCATTAGTTGTGGATGATTCCGCGGTCATGCGAAAGATGTTGACCACGGCACTGGAGCGCGCTGGTATACAGGAGGTTGACCATGCAAAAGATGGTCAGGAGGCAGTAGACGCCTGTAAGACAACCGATTTTGAGATAATTCTTATGGATTGGAATATGCCCAATATGTTGGGCATTGACGCCGTAAGAGAGATCCGCGGATCCGGAAAGTCAACCCCTATCGTCATGGTGACTACTGAAGCAGAACGAAAGCGCGTAATCGAAGCGCTTCAGGCAGGGGCAAATAACTATATCATTAAGCCTTTCGATGCCAACACGATAGTGGAGAAGATTAAGGTTGTTATCGACAAGGCTAAGATGGTTACGTAGTGGCGGTGCGATACGACCAGCGGGCGCCACTGCCCGGAAATACCGATGTTGATATATGGCACTATGCATGGCTGTAGCTCCACAGTCCGTTTCCACCTCTACGACAGAGCGGCAGAGTTATGAACACTGAATGGTTGGCGCAAGACGCGGCTGAAATCGCGAAATCCATAAAGGCTGGCGGTTCATCCGGCATAGCTCTCGGAACCAACGATATTGAGGGATTCTTGTCCCTGCAGTTAGTTTCGATCCTTGACATGCAACCCGATGATCCCAGGGCCGAAAGGTATGAGGGGCGGATCGTCGGCTGGCGCCGAAATTCCATGATCGTTTGGCAGACTGATCTAGACCCCAAGAAGCGCTGGCGGATCGCGAATGATTGCGAATCGGTTTTGCGATTCTTTTCGGATGGCCGCGCCTTCGCTCTCAAGACCCACGTATACGATTGGCATGTCCACGGTTCACAACGCTTTGTGTTCATGACTTGGCCTCGTGAATCGAAATACCGCGTATTGCGCCAGTTTAAGCGTGTCAGCACCGAACTGCTTTGCGAAACTCAAACTAAAATGAAAGATACGCTATGGGGGACACTGTTGCAATTGAGTGAGACCGGAGCGCGCGTTTCTCTACCGATCAACAATGCGGCCGACGTGCCGGCGCGGATTAGTTTCGAGTTGCCCAACCGTTCGGCTATCGAAAGTCTTTCGTGTACCGTGAAGCATGCCTCCCGCATTGATGGCGGAATCGTTTTCGGGTGCACGACAAAAACAGAAGAATTGCCAATTGAACAGCGATTCGCCATTCTTGACTTCATTACTTTGCGTCTATGCATGCGTTCCCCGTATAGGGAAGCTGAGGCCACAGTTGTTGTTTTGGATCAAAATCCAGACCAACACGACGATCTCGTTCGCGCCGTTCAAGACAGGCTAGGACGAATCGTCGTTCTGCAGAATGTGTTCTCGTGTTTCGCATGGTTGCACGCTCAAGGATCTGTTGCCATCTACATCAATGCGGATCACAGAAGTATGGTCCCGGAAGAAATCGTCCAGGTCATCAGGAGGTCTCCTTATCTAGGCAGTGTGCCCGTTTACCTCTTCGGAGGTGTGGCTAGTGAGGGGGCAGCCCGGGCGGAATCGTGTGGCGCCAAATATCTGCCCAAACTCGAGCCAACAAGCGAGGGCGTTGAAAACGTCATGCTGCATATCAAGCCGGATGGGTCGGCCCAATCCTAGATAATGCGGACCGAATAATCACTGAATTCATAGTGTGTATTCGGGTTTTGCGGGATTTGCAAGATATTGCTTGAATTTTCTCGATGGGCCACTTATTGTATTCCAGGAGTTCAGCCAGCACTACATGTGGTATGCAATCGGCGCGCTAGGAGGTAAACAACTTGGAAAAACATTATGACCGACTTCGCTGACCAAGAACTTGTGAACGAGTTCTTAGTCGAGAGTTACGATAATCTTGACCAGTTGGATCAGGATTTCGTTGCACTAGAACAGAATCCGTCCGATCAAGAAATGCTTTCGCGAATCTTCCGATGTATCCACACGATTAAGGGTACATGCGGATTCCTGGGGTTCTCAAAACTTGAGTCTGTCACGCACGTAGGTGAAAACCTGTTGAGCCGTCTTCGTGACGGGGAGTTGTCGCTGACTGCAGAAATGACCAGCGCACTGCTCGATTTGGTCGACGCGGTTCGCGCAATCCTCGGCAACATTGAACGGGGCGCGGGCGAGGGTGACGGCGATTATTCGCAGCTCGTATCGTTGCTTGAAGCCGTTCAATCTGGAGGCGGCTCATCTGCAAGTGAAGATGCGGCTTCCGAGAGTAATCGGGCTCCGATCTTCGATATGCCATCGGAGGACGCGAACGAGGTTTCGGATGTACCCGCATCAGTCAAAATCGAGACGTCATCCGGATGCCGGCTTGGGGAGTTGCTTATTCAGTGCACCGATGCCGATCCGGAAATAGTCGCCGAGGCGCTTCTTCTACAGTTACAGGGGGATGAGCGGCGATTGGGCGAAATCTTGGTCCAGAGCGGACTCGTTCGCCAGGAAGTGTTGGATCTAATTATCGAGGAACAGAGTGGTCTCAAGCCAGAAACGGTGGGTGAACTATTACTGCATTCCGGTGCCGTAGATGCTGAAGCGGTAGCCAAGGCGCTTCAACGGCAGTTGGAAGGGGACCCACGTCCGGTAGGGCAAATCCTCGAGGATCAGGGCGCAGCGACTCATGAAGAGGTCCAAGAGGCTCTGGCTGTCCAGGAAGTTCAGCGTGAAGGCGCGCAGCATACTCCTAGCGTTTCGGAAAGTACGATACGAGTCGATGTTGATCTCCTGGATCGAGTGATGAACATGGTTGGCGAATTAGTGCTATCGCGAAATCAAATTATGCAGTTCTCGACCTCTCAAGATGACGTGACGTTTGTGGCGGCCTGCCAACGGTTGAATCTTGTTACGACCGAATTACAGGAAGGCGTCATGAAAACACGCATGCAACCTATCGGAAACGTATGGAGCAAGTTTCCGCGAATAGTGCGTGATCTATCGAAGTCACTTGGAAAGAAAATCCGGATTGAGATGGAAGGTGAGGAAACGGAACTCGACAAGACTATCTTAGAAGCAATCAAAGATCCGCTTACGCATATCGTTCGGAATTCCGTAGATCATGGCTTGGAAACGACGAGAGTTCGTACGGCGAATGGAAAATCTGAAGAAGGTTGCTTGACGTTGCGGGCGTTCCATGAAGGTGGCCAGGTAATAATTGAAATTGGCGATGACGGCGGCGGCATCGA
>JAJDAB010000420.1 GCA_029262095.1 Candidatus Hydrogenedentota bacterium | reverse complement strand
TTTACCGACCTCACGAAGGTGAAGCTGGTGGCCGAAGGTGTGGCGGCGATCAAGCGCATCGATGAAGGGTTGCAAAACCACGGCGACGTGCCGGCCTTGTTCAATTCGGTCAAGTCGCTGTCGCCACATGATTTTCGCGCACTTGAGGAACGTATCGGCATCGATCGCCCGCAGGGCAAGAAGTCAGCGATTGAGGTTCTACTGGATCGGCATTACAAACATCCTGAGTCGGTGGTCGAATACGTAGCGACACGAAATTACAGTCCGATGTCGCAAGAGCTATTCGACGCGCTCTGGCAATCTAAGACTGGAGTATTGGACGCATCGAAATTGCGTTCTGTATTAGACGTCTCGGAACAAGACTCCGAACGCGCAATCCTCGAGCTTGTGCGAGGGTTTGCGGCGGTGGAACTGTTTCGATTTGATGGCGAAGAGCGATTGGTCCGCGCAGTAGGCCTACTCTCCGAGTTGCGCCAGCTACGCACGTCGAACGGCGAACGCAACGGCGGCGTGGCAAAATTGAAAGCGCACCGTGGCAAAATCGAGACCAACGACAGCCGCGGTATATCATTCTCAGAAGCCGCTTGCCGGTTGGTGGCTGCGATTGCGGCCCGTCCCGTTCGGCTGCGTGGGGATGGCGAATTATTCCGCGAAGATCGCCGCCGCCTCGAGGAAATTCATCCGGAGGACGAAGAGCCTGGGTTGCAAACGTGTCTGTGGGTTGCGCAGGGCGTCGGTTGGTTGGCGCGAGTGGACAGCGAATTGCGCGCCGCTGATATCGAAAATCTATTGGACAGCGATCGGTTAACTCGGCACGAGGTGTTGCTGAATTGGCTTACGCGGGGCGGGGCCGAGGCTTCCGCGCGCCGTTTGGTTGCGGGTATGTCTGATGTGTTCAAGGCGGATGGTTGGTACGCGATCCCGGATTTCGTCGAGTACGCGATGCACGTGAACGAAGAAGATTCCGAACAAGTGCTCAAGCATTCGGGCGGGCGGTGGCATTACGTCAGCGCGGGCGCTGCGGGAAATTCGGAGAAAGCGCTGGCTCGTATTCTCGAAGAGACTTTCTATTGGTGCGGCGTGGTCGAACGATCGGAAAAGGGCGCGACGCCATTATTTCGACTCACGGAATTGGGGCGTTGCCTACTCTCAGCTAACACCGCTACGCACGAAAAAATGGCTGCGCAATATCCGCAAATGAGTGCGGAGATCATTGTGCAGCCGAATTTCGATGTCGTCGTGCCATCGCAAGAGATGGACCCGCTCCTAACCGTGCCGCTAGACCAATTTGCCGAACGGCGAAGTTCTGGACAGGCGACCGTTTATACACTGACCAAAGACTCGTTTACTCGCGCAATCCAGGAGGGACACGATGGTTTGGCGTTTTTGGAGTACTTGCTCCATCACAGCCGAAATGGTTCGTTGCCCTCAAATGTGTTGACGACATTGGAAGACTGGCGAGGTGGCGTGAAGCGGGTGCGTATGCGCACGATCAATGTGCTCGAATCCGACGACCCCCTGGTGGTCGCCGACCTATTGCACCGGCGCCAATTCAAGAAGCATCTAGACCCGGTCGATTCCCGAACCGTGGTCGCATATTCAAAAATTACGAAGGCCGAATTGGCCCGCTATCTTGAAAAAGAAGGCTTCATCGTCAAGTGACGCGGCCGTACGGCTCGTCGCATGCCATCGCGCGCGCATTAGCGCGTCCGGCACTTACGCAATGACGGGTAATCGCGTTATAATGCCAAATAGGGGATCTTAAGTGGAGGACGAAACCGGGCTGATACCGGTGCCGATTCTGAGTAATTCGGCAATAATGTGGTCGGCGGTCCTATTTCTAGGGCTGCTGATATCTGCGATCTCGTTGGAAATGTTGCGCCAATCGATCGCACAGCGAAGACGTATTCGCGGGTTTTGGCGGTCCGCGGAAGACATCGCAAAGGACAAAGACCTCTCCGATCGCGAGTGGCGTGAATTGCGCACTTTAATTCGGCATCGCGCGCCAAAAGATCCGCTACGCATTATCGCCGAGCGCTTTCCGTTTGACACCGCAATCGGGGAAGAGTTGGGCGAGTTGCTTCGGCAAGGCAAGAAAGAACGTTACAAAGAACTGGGTGTCATTCTTCGGGATGTGCGCGGTCGATTGGCGCATGACTACATTCCACTCGGACAACGCATCCATTCGACGCGTGAATTGTTCAACAATCAACGCATTTGGATCGCAGACGCCGCTGAAAGTCCGTTGAATTGGGTTGAAATGAAAACGCTCGCAGTAGACGAGGCCTTCCTGACATTGGGACGGGCGGACGGATCGACCGAATCGCCCGCGCTACGTCCCGGTACGGTTGTGCATAGCCGAATGTGGCGCGACGACGACGCACGCTACCTGTTTGACCTCAAGTGCGATGGTGCTCATCCCGACTTGCCTGGCCTCAATTTTCTCCACGATTCCGGTTTGGAACGAGTCCAGGCGCGGCAGTACTTTCGGGTGAGGCATGATCAAACTGCCGATCTCGGTGTTATTAATCAGCCAGTTGACGGCGCGACAGATGACGAAGAGATGGACCTATTGTCTCGGAAAGTCGTGACCAAAATACGTGGCCGGATTACCAACGTTAGCGCCGGCGGATTCGCCGCGGTCGTACATCAACCGGTTTCAAAACAGGTATTCTTGAAGGCAACATTGGATCTGGAAGAATCTGAGCCGTTAACCGTAATCGCCAAAATCATAGCGATAATCGATATGGCCGCAGGTCGCCATTTGCTGCGAACGCAATTCGTGGGCCTGGGATCGGACGATCGGGAAAAAGTGGCAAAACATGTCACGATCAAGCAACAGCACTTCGAGGACTCACGCGTTGGATAGCGACAAAAGCGTATGAACATATTTTCAATCTCATTGCGAACCGTTCAACAGTTCCCGGCATCAGTCGCCTTGTATGCGGCGGCAAATGCTGGAATTGCGTTTGTCGTCGTAGGCGCGAACATGCTTCTCGGGTTTCCGCCTGAGGAAGGTGTCGTTCTCACCAATCTCGAAAAATCGTACATGTTCGGAATCGATCTGTTCGTGGCAGCGGCAACGGCGGCAACTCAATGCCTCGCGTTCGCGATGTTGGGCAAAGCAATCGACCGACCCGTGTGGCGTATCGGCGGTCCTGGCGAAGCGCTGCAACGGTTTTTCACGCTCTGGTTTGGCCTGAATCTCGTCGAAGTGGCAATCATACGCGTACAAGTTGCGGCATATTCGATTTGGGGACAGGGCGGCCCTGGCACTGCTCTGTGGGGTCTTGTGTTCGCTACCGCTATCGTGAGCGTACCATTTGGCGCGGTGGTCATGTTTCACGGCAAGCTGGTTTGGAGTGAACTCAGCGAAGCCATGCAACCGATTTTCCGGTTTGGCACTCAAGTTGCCGCATTATGCATCGCAACGTTTGCGGTTTTGCTCGTGCTCCTGTCTATGCAGGAGGCCGCCCTGGCAACGCCATGGATTCAACCGGGCTTACGCATCATCTTCGCGCTATGGGAGTGTGTCGTGTTCACCGGTATCTGGTTGTTGTGTATCACGAATCGCGAATCACCGCTTGAGGACGACGAGTTCGACTTCTAACGCCTACCGAATGCCGCGTGCTTCGAGATCGCGTAATTCTGCGGCCCATTGATCGCGGCAACTTGGATCGCGCTGGTCGGGCGGCAACAAGCGACGACGCGTGCAATTCATCAAAGCCTGTACGGTTTGAAATCGGCGAGTCTCCGCGATAGCGGGCGGGATTAGATCATGCGCTACGTCCAATATCCCAGCCATATCGAGGGCTCCGCCCGAACGCATTGCGCGCGCCTTCAGCTCTGATCGCAGCGACGCGAACGCCGCTGCCGAATGCCCTTGCGTCACACCGCTAAACTTTGCGACTTCTTCTTCTGTCGCCGGTTGCGGCAGCACTCCATCCAGCACCCATTGCAAGAACGCATCGCGATCTTCCCCTTCCGGATCGAGCACGGGAATAATTAGATCGCCCACACGGCCCGGTCGTCGAATATCGGGCGACAGCAAGTGAATCCGGGCGGTCATCAGGAGCCAAGCTACTCGCCCACGTGCTTGGGGGTCGGACATCATCGCCTGGATTTTTCCGGTCAAACGGCGCTCGGTGGCGTGGGTCTCAGCGCCGACACCACCGAATTGCGTGTCGGCTTCATCGACGAAAATGAGCACCTTGGCGAGCGCATCCAGCACGCGTTTTAGCCGTTCAAAGATGACGTCGGTCTGGCCGAACCATTGGCTGCGAATGCTTTTCAGCACCAGTACCACCATATCCAACTCAGCGGCCACGGCCTCAAAAATGAATGTCTTTCCGCCGCCGATCGGACCCGCAACTGCCGCCCCCGTCAACGCGTCCGGGCCGGAGGATTGGAATCGCGGGATGACTTCGTCTTCGAGAAATCTCTTCAAGTCGGAAAAACCCACAACGTCTTTAAGACCGTGAGAAGGTTTCTTGAATTCGACGATATCCTCACCCAATTGACTCTGGATGTAGGACTCGACTTTGTCGATAACGGCTTCTTGCGTCAACTTTTCGTCGTAGTAAGCCGCGCCGCGCAACAACTGCATCAGGGCGTGAATGGACAATCCTGCGGAGAACTCGGCGAGATCCTGCTGCGAACTCCACAACTTGAGGCGATCGTCTTTGTCCAAATTCCGATTGAACCATGAAATGAAATGTTTGCGGATTTCTTCATCGGGAGACGGTACACTCACTTCGAGGACTTGCGGCAACCGACCCACGCGATGGTGCAACAAACTGCGCGACTCGGCGATCAAAACGACCGAGTCAGTTGCATTGGCAAATTCCGGATCGGAAAACCAGTCATGGCAAATGTTCATCCGGTGACGATCAGCATCTGCCAGATTGGTGATCGGCGCTTCTGGAACAACCAAGTCGGCCGCTTCGAGCAAAATGATGAGTTCTTCTTTCATCACCGGTTTGCCGCCGGATTCCATGCGTGAACACATGCACATTTGCCGTAGCAGCTCGAGCGCAAGCGTCGGATTACCGACTGCGTTAATCAGGTTTACGTCAAAGGCGGTGCCGATTGCGTCGGCTTCTCTCGCCGCCTTAGAGTCAGAGAACATCCGCTGAATGGTGACTTCGGTTTCGTCGAGCCCGGTCCGCCACTTGAGCCAGGCCTTCTTCATGTAGTCGCGATCAGCGGCGCGCACAAAGCGAATCGGCCCATTGATTTCGTAGACGACGACAATTTTTCCAGGCAAGGACCAACTCTGTGTCAGAAATTCGACCAACGGCACGTAGTCATCGCGATCGTCATCGGTCTCCATGCAGAACAGGTCGTAAATGTTGCCGGTAACGACAAGCGTCCGGGATTGACCGGAGTTGAGTATGCGGCCAGCGTCGCGCAAGAAATCATAGCTCGGCGTCTTCATTTCAAGACTCCATGTCCACCGTCCTTTTTGACTTCCTGCCAAAATTTTCGGAACTCGTCGCGTGCTTGCAAGTGCTCCGGATCAAAAACGACGCGGCGAATCTCATCGCGTTGCTCTTCTAGCAGCTCGTAATTACGATGTTCGTCGGGTTCAAATACTGGGGCTTTCTTATCGTAGACGATAGTAGCACCCGGGAATTCGGCATGATTCGAGTCACGCCAATTCCAATACTGCGACAACCCAATTATCCGGTCTCCGACATACAGCGCTTCGTTCAACTCGTGCGTCACGATGAAAATGGTATAGGGCGGCTGTTCGCCTCGATCCTTCGCCTGCCGGTTTTCGAGGTAGAGGGTCAACAACATGCGCTGCAAGTCCTCACGCGTGGCTTCGTCGAGTGCGCCAAACGGTTCGTCCAACAGTGTAATCTCGGGCTTCATAATCAACGCCTGCGCGATTGCCACGCGTTGACGCATGCCCCCGGAAAGCTGATGCGGATACTTGTGGACCGATTCTCCGAGCCCTAGTTTTTCCAGAAACGCGGCGGCTTCTTCAAGGTGGCCCTTGCGTATTTTGCGCCACTTCGGGAATTGAAAAACCCGAAATGGAAGACTCGTTTGATCGAGCATCAGGCCGAACGCCACATTTTGTTGCGCAGTCAGAAACGGAAACAAGGAATAGTGTTGATAGACGATCCCGCGATCGCGACCGGGCCCGGTCACGGTGTCTCCGTCATGCCCTTTTTTTCCGGAGTAGATGACAACTTCGCCATCGCGCGGCAAGTGCGTTCCAACAATAGCGCGGAGTAAGGTCGATTTACCGCAACCGCTCGGGCCGACCAAGGACACAATCTGTCCGCGTGCGACCTTCAGGTTAATGTCGTATAGAACTTTCTTGGGGCCGAACCAATGGTTGACGGACCGGCTTTCGAGTACGAGTTGGTCTTCCACGAAGGGTACGCCCGCCTAATGTTCTGCTGGGGTGTTCCAGGGGTTTGCCCAGCGATTAAATCGATTGAGCATAAAGTCCAGC
>JAJDAB010000419.1 GCA_029262095.1 Candidatus Hydrogenedentota bacterium | reverse complement strand
CAAATGCCTCACATTCAGCGAAAAGTGCTGGATGACATGCCCAAAGATGTTGTCTTCTTAGACCTCACCAAGAATCAACTTGATGAATGCATTGGCTGGCCAACCGATCACCCAGAGCAGATTGATATTCACGAAACGTGCGTACAGCGCGGAAGAAAATCAATCAATTTCATGTTCTTCATGGATCGCGAATTCGGAATGTTGGACCACGTGAATTGCTTTCCGAAACCGTTCTTAGACATGACCATGAGCGAGTTTCGGTACACCGAGTCCCTTGATGTTTATGGCGTTTCAGCATATCGCTTGGCACCGCCCGGACGTTTCTTATCTGACTTCTATTTCATGCGAAAGAGTTGGAATCCGGATCTGAGCCGCGAAGAGTTGATTCGTGAAGCCGCGGCCTTCTTGACAACAGACCACGAAGGGTTAAACCGTATCGAACCGGCGCTAGGTCGACTTGAACAGTATTGGGAGCGTCGAACCCGTTCCGATCTGGAATTCGTTGTGGAGGCGTTTCGTGCGGCGAAACGCCCGGACAGCCCTAATGAGCACACGCAAACACTTGAGGCGTTGGAAGTGCTCGAACTGATCGATGAATTTGCACGTCGACCTGAGGAAGAGCGGGACGATCACGTCTACCCGCTATTCCAGGCGCTAAAAGCCTTCCCACTGTATCGAGGATTGACGTCAGCCGGCTATTGGGAGCCGCGGACAATCAACATGCACCTGAAGCCGCGGCTGGATATTTGGGTCGGAAACATTCTCACGAAATCGTACAACGAGTAGCGATAATGCGGAGATGACCCTCCTCAATGTTCGTCACCAGCGGCCGCGTCGAGCAATCGGCGATTTTCGGCTACGCGTGCTGGTGTCAACGGAAACCACAGCAGCACTGCGAACGCCAACAAGAATCCACCCGCTCTGAAAAACGCGTAGACGACACGAATCCACCAGATGGTTGTTTCCGATTGAAGTTCCACACCTTCCTGGAATCCGATCGCGCTCAACATCAACCCTGATATACCGATTCCCAATGATGCCGCCAATTTCCGGGTGAATTCGTACACGCCAAAAAAAGCGCCGTCGCGGCGTGATCCCGTTTTTAGCTCATCTTCATCCACGACATCTGGCACGATTGCCAACACCAATAGATTTGTGGCGGATATTACGAAACCAAACACGGGCAACCAGACCCATATAAGCCACCGCTGGTCGGGAATTATCAAAAAGTAATTGAGAAATGTTACGAGTGAAACGCAAAATAGACCGATCAGCAGCGCCCGCTTCTTGCCTAACCGCCCACTAAGCCAATTCCAAAACAGGACAGCTGGGAAGGACATCAGCAAGATTGGAAGCATGAGTTTTGGCATAGACGTCTGCCATGCTTCGATGTCGCCCTCGAAATACCAGTATCGAATTAGGTACGCGAAAAATGAATGCCCCATAGCCTCGAAGAGTGCCGCAGCGAGAAACGCACCGATCAGCAGCAGAAATCCCTTATTTCTAAATGTTTCCACCACCGCGCGGACTCGATTTAACGTCGGAGCAGAGCGGACTTTGGGATTTTCGGCAACTTTATAGGCTGTCCACCAGACGCAAATCACCGTGAACACGCCGATACAGATCGCAGTGACCGCATAGCCCTGTCGAAATGTTAATACGGCAGATACAAATCCTTCTGCTGAATTCCCCATGTCCAGGAAACGTTGGTTGAGGGCGATGGCGGCGCTTCCGATATACCAGCCGAGCATGGAAAAGACCATGCGAAATACCATCAACCGAGTTCGCTCGTGGTAGTCGGTGGTAAGTTCGCTTCCAAGGGCCGAATAGGGAATACCCACAACGGTCATACATGTGTTGAACAAAATGTCAGCGACCAACAAATAGGCAAAGAGGGCACCAGAAGACCAACCGATCGGAGGAGTCCAAAGCGCGATGAATGACAACACTAAAGGTATCGGACCAAAAACGAGGTAGATGCGGCGACGACCCAGAAACGACTTTGTTCGGTCGGAGATATTCCCCATCACTGGGTCTGTGACCGCATCCCAAAATCGACCGAGCATGAGTGCTAGGCCAGCGAGGCCTGGATCCAAATCGGCAACGGTTGTGTAAAACAGCAACAGGAAAGCGACTTGATAAATCTGAATCGCAGTCGGACCGCAACTCCCAAGCCCATATGCGAGCTTGTCGCCAAGCGTAATCTGGGCCGGTCGGAGTTCGGTATTCATTTAGTAGGGTTCCAAGGAAGCGTTATCAGGTGCGGTTTTTGAGCTGCATGAGTCCGTGCCACAACCACCGTTGGTTCAAAGCGGCTCTATCGATAAGACATGAGCCTCCCCCGGTCGAATGACCAGATCGATAGCCCGATCTCGCGACATTTCGCGTTCGCTGCGTTTTTCATCCAGCAAATCTTGAATTCGAAATTTCCCCGAATTCACATTCGGCGATATAGCCTCATCAATATTTAACGAAATGTCGGCGGCAAATTTCCGCAAGTTTGCAATGACAACAAGCGTCGCGTTTTCGGCGCGTCGAACGAACGCGCATACGCCGGGACGATCAAGCAATATCGGCGCAAATGTACCGTTTGCCGTGGATTCGTGAAGTCGAATCTCCTGTAGGGCTTCGTGAAATTCGCGAACGGCATCATCGCCTTTCGCCCAATCAGTATACAGTCGATCGGTCTCGCCGATTTCTGCGCCGCCATAAATCATCGGCACGCCCGGAACGGTGTACTGGATCACAGTCAATGCTTTCCACGTCTGCGGAAACGCGCCGCGAACACGTTCCGTGTCATGAGTACCGAGATGATTCGCGCGGTACCGGCCATTGGTCGGTGCATTTTTTGCCAGCAGGTCTACCAGGTCTTGACTGGAAAACGTCTCCAACCCTTCGGGTTCCCCGGCACGTCGCTTTAAGTCCCAGTAGAGCCAATGACCATAAGAGATATCAAAAACCTCATCGAACACCGGTTCGCCCTCATCCAGATATTCAACGTGATCAGAAACATTTTCTCCGAATAATATCGCATCCGATTTTTCCTTTCTTATGGCCTGTCGAACGGCCCGGAGGAGCGCAATCGAATTCACGGCATTTGGAAATCGATCGGAATCGAAATTGTTCTGCGGCGCGTCAACGCGCCAACCATCAATACCAAATTCGCGGACGTAATACGCTGCGATATCCGCGAAATACTGTTGTACTTCTTCGTTGCCATAATCGAATGCGAGCCCCCAACCCGGATTGGGGTGTGTCAGTACAGGTTTCCCCAATTTGTCTCGCAAAAACCAGTGCGGATGCAGCTCGCCAAGTGGAGAATTTGAATGAAGCACGTTGGTCCGCAATGCCTCCTCGTAGGCAGGTCGATCACTCTCCTTAAGATCCGCCAACCGAATGGCAACACTTTCCTGCCCCTCGGCATACAATCGAGCCATAGGTCCTTTACCACCGCTGAACAGTTCGTCCACTGGCGCTGGCCACTTGATAACCTCCAACCCTGCAGGCGAATGTGCGATGACGAGATCAAGCAAGACTCGCATTCCCAACGCGTGCGCTTTATCGACGAACTCGCGCAGTTCTTGTTCTCCGCCGAATCGCTCAGCAATCTTGTAGTAATCCAAAATTCGGTAGGTGAGAACGGGTTCATGTTCAAAAACCGGCAATAGGTAAAGCGTCGAAACACCCAAGGACTCTATTTCTGGTAGTCGTTCTGTAACCTCCGACAGACGCCCGGAGTCAGTCATCGCTAGCGGGTTTACTTCATAGATTACGCCGTTCGTGTACCACGGATCGGCGAAAGTGATAGTGGAGACTCCAATCATCAGTAGGCATCCCCGAATCGCGACCACCAACGATCGTCCGATGTTCCTGGAATAGGAACAATTGTGGTATCTGCCAACTTCTTGAATCATGGCACTTCCTTTCACTTTGCCGGTATATCATGGCGAATTCGCCATGATGCATGGAATCAGGGTACCAACAAGGGTCCATATTGTTTGCAAGCGGCCACATAGCCAAGAATACGTTCGCTTCTATCAAGTAAGTGGACTAGACTGCACGATTCCCGCAAAGGTTCCGACTGATGCCCAATGCGAATCCGAACAAAACCAACCGATCCAACGAGCCAGCGATTCCGTTCCATGATCCGCGCTTCAACGTCGGACTCTCCCGATATGACACGCTAATTGAAAAACTACTCGACGCATCTCGCCACTCGTTTGACACGCCGCCGCCCGATCTGTTGGCTGAGGTTGCCAGTGCCGTAATAGACTTGGTCGAAATCCGACAGGCCGGCACGATTGTGGCCCTTCTCCATCTTGTCGGCGACTTTAAATCGGAATTGCGACACGCCGTGACAAATCCTCTCAATGAGCTCGGTGACAGAGCCATCAAGTCGATCTGTGAGGAAGTGACGGGGCGACCCGAACACGTTAGCACGCCGGGCGCCATGTTGTTGCTCGCGCTGATGGAATCTCCGGAAGCGTTGGTTGCGCTTGATGATCTCTGGTCGGATAGGAGCCTTCCGTATCCCGTCCGCGCTCGCGCTTTTCGGTTGTTGTCCGCGAGTCGCGCAGGCTTTTTCGATGATCAATGGACGTTGTCTGAAGAATTTCGACCAGATGCTCGCGCGATCCACGAGCTGGTTGAACTCTTGGGCGATACGCTGTTCTCTTCACTCTCTGCATTTCATATCGATTGGCTCGCGGGCGCGCAAAACCTGGACTTCAGCCTCGCGCTGCTATCCCTAAGTTCATTTGTATGGCGCCGTAATGAATTTTGCATGTTGGTGAGAACCAACGGCTATGAAGATCGGTGCCAGGCGTGCGACCAGTGTGGCATGAAACGCGCCGTGTCGACCGGTAAGCCGGCGGCGTACAACTGCCACGTGGGCCTGACCGATATTGTCGTGCCGATCGTATTGGGCGAAGATGTTGTCGGCAGTGTCATTACCGGGCAGTTTCTCATCAAGAAACCTAATGAGGATGGATTCGATCAAGTCTGCAAATCGTTAGGTGCATTGCCTCCCGAACTGGAGCGCTCCCTAAAGAAGGCATACTTCAAAACACCGTATGTTGGCGAAGACGACTTACCGCAAATAACCCGAGGCCTCGAAGTCGTGGCCAAGCTACTGCTCAACCTTTGGACAAAGACACAGCGGTCGCATCAAAAAACCAGAGAACTCCACTCCGTAAAATACTTTGGTCGCCGCGAATTAATCGAGACGGTGCTCTTCGGCCAGATTACGCTTGAAGAATTTGAAGCCAGACTTTGCGACTTGGAACGCCAATCAACACCCAATACCGTAATTCAACTACGATTCGAAGATTTATCGAAGACTGATGATCAAGGTCGGCCGCCCGCGACCGTTTTGCCATTCGAACGCGGGGTCCTATACGTCGCCGAAGAACTAGAGAAACGACTCGACGCGCTCGTGGCACCGATGCGATTCGGAGAAATGTCAGCTCTTGTTCCCGCGCCGATAACCCGAAATCCAAACTTGAGCCGGGTCCAGTTGAAGGAAGCCGTCCGCGAAACCATCAAAGGCCTTCAACAAGAAACGGGATTGCGCGCGTTTGCAGGAATTGGACCGACGGGTGAGGGTATCGAAGGCCTCCGCACATCATTTGAGCGAGCGAGCGAGGCGCTCTTGCGCGCAATCACAGATGCATCTCAATCCATTGTTGATACGGGAGAGACGATCGATAGCGTCGTCGCGGATATCGACGCACTCGAATCGCTGGAGGCTAAAGCGGCCGTCGCACTTTGCGAACCGGATGCCGATATTGCAGTCCGAGAACTCGACGAAGTTCTGGCCACACTGCACGTTCACGCGAAACTTGCTTCAGGACGCTACAACACGATTCTTTCGGGCATCATCACCCGGGCCAGCGAGATTGCTATCCAGCAAGGCATCGCACGCGACGAAATATTCGCGATTCGATTTGAATTTCTGGAGCAAACGCAGTCGCTCTCAGACCTAAACGAAACGCGATCGCTGCTCTGCGACTTTCGCGAAGCGCTAAGTCTAGAGCTTGAATCCGTACGCAAAGAATCGGTCGATCGGCAGGTAATCGCGGCGAAGAAAATTATCGAAAGTCGGTACGCAGATACCGTGACGCGTGAAGATTTGGCCGACCAGGTAGGTATGTCGGAGTGGCACCTCACGACGTCGTTTCGGCGCATTGTCGGCATGCCACCTCGCGACTATCTACATAAAGTTCGAATTGAGGAGGCGAAACAGCAACTTCTGTCGTCACAAGAATCCGTGAGCGACATCGCGTACTCAGTGGGGTATGGCACGACGGCGAACTTCCGAAGAATGTTTCAGAAATGGGTTGGATGTTCACCTACTGAATTTCGACGTCATACCCATCAATTCCGGCGATAGTACCTCGTATCGACTGAAATCGAAAAACGGACGGCCAGCGGCGTAGACCGCTGGCCGTCCGCGCTCTCGCTACGCGTTAGTACGTCACATCGACCGTCATTTCGTCAGCGGCACATGTGTACGATCCCAGGAATTGGGAGTTGGCCTCTACACGAAATCGAATCTTACTGTTTTCAATGTACTTAGAAATGTCGGACGTAATTTCATCCGTCACCGTCACTTCGCCGATTACGACTTGGGGCATACCCAGTCCTTCCCACTGTTCATCCGTAAAATTGTATACCCACAAGCTCTGATTTCGCTGGGTTGAGTATTTCCCCGAGTATGAGAACTCGAGCTTGGTCACGTTTGCTTCATCACCCGTAATGTAGTGGACGCCGTACCAGTCTGTTGCTGTTACCAAGAAGCCAGATGTTCGAGAGAATACGTGATAGAAAACATCGTCGTTGCTTTCCATATTCACCGAGGGATCCGTCGCGACACCGTACGTAAAAATAACTGTTTCCGGGTGAAGCGTTTCGGCAGTCGGAGGCGGTGGCGGGGTTCCAGCACCGGTTACGGAGATGCCAAATCGGGCGAGTGTAGTACGCGGCGACATCTCGCTTTCATTCCTTTTCACTTCGTTGTCGTCAACGGCCGTTACGGCATAGGCCCATTGGGCCGGGCCACCTCCCGCAAATACTTGGTCCTCGTCATCGACACCCATATCCTGGATAGACGGTACAGCGATAAGGTTGTCTTCCTCATCAAAGGCCGGAATCGGTCCGTCCACGTTTACTTTTTGCCGATACGGTCCGCCCTGTGAACGAGAGCGGTATACGTTGTATCCAAACAAGTCGCCGTCCGGATTCGCACTTGCTGGCCATGACAACCACATTTCCATACCGCCGTTTATCGTTCCATCCGCTGTGATGCTTGCCGGTGCCGGAGGAGCTGTCGCATCTGCACCAGACCTGACCAACTTGATCACATGAATCGTCCGACCCGGCAACGTATAGGCGAAATTGGCTGACGCGTTCTGGATTTGAGTTTCCCGAACCTCCATGCCGCCGGTCCAATCGCTGATGGGGTCGGTACCCGTTTGCTCGGGAAGTTGTAAGCCGTTCGAATCAACGCCAAGGACAAGCGTATCAGCAACCCCGTCAGGAGCAAATCCACCGACCAGACTGATGTTAACAGTACGTGCCATGTTTTCCTTGTTCGCTAGGATGATATTCAACCGGTCGCCGATTTTGCCATCAGGCATGGCAGAAGCGACGCTGATCGTATTCACAAATTTGCCGCTACCCGATTTGGCCGCAAGCGAACCGCCCGCCGCGCCAGTTGCAAATCCGTAGTTGAATCCATTATTGCCCGATTCCCAGTTCGCCGCGCTCAGCGATCCTATGCCCATACGAGCCACGGTCGCGTCATCCGCCACGAAACTGTCGGTCCACTCGACTTCCCAAATGGGCGAATCCTCAATCGTGGTCTCGATTGCTTTGCCGCGGTAATTGGGCGACAACATGCCGAACAGCATCGCCATCGGCCGCAGCCGGGCACCGTCGGCCCCACTGCCGGACCGATCGATCGCACCGATCTCCCAGTTATCTTGCTCGTCTACTACCGCCTCGTTGCCAATCTCATAGATGCCCCCAGCAGGCGTATAGCTGTCTCGTGGGACACCTTCAATTAAGCCCATTTGGTTCGAGTCTTGATACAACTGATGGTACGAGGCGACCTTCACGCCGTATTCGGGAAACTTGAAGAAGTAGTCGATAAGCCCCAACGGTCCCATGATGGTGTCGCCGTTGTGCGTAACACCCCACCCGCTCTTAAGCGAGAGAATGTTTGCTTGGTCGTCCACCTCGCCCGTGAGATATTTGTACTCGTTTCCGCTAACGGCCAAATGGTAATTCCATTCGGTTATGGCGGGTTCTATTCCAGCCAATTCGGAAACCGGTTCGATGAAGTTTCTTGAATTGAACACCTGACCGGTCGTCCATACTTTTCCATATTCCTCATCAAACATCATGTCGAGCGCCAAAACCTCTCCCGACGCATGGTTAACCGCCTTGATGACCGGAAAGACAACAATGTATTGCGAATCCGGGTCGTCGGGGCCACCATTGGGCGAAATGTAGCAGCCATTGGGGCGAAGACTAATCGTGCGCGTGGTGTCCGATTCCAAATCTATATCCAGAAACCGCTCACTAGGAGGATTGGGTTTTAAGGGGAGATCGCCATAATCGTCACCGTCGCCCCCATACGACAAATCTGTGAAAGCACCATCCAAATAGAGATCTAGTTTCGGCGTGCTTCCTTGTCCATTCGTAATCGCGATGAGATAGGTCCACAATCGCCACGTGCCACCTTCTGGGAAATCCACGGTCAAATCGATGGAGACATCTTCGTCGTCGTCGGTTGTGTCAGCGCCGAGTCGAATGCCGGACACTGTCGGCATGGTGATTACCTTTCCCCCGGGAGTCATCCCGGAAGGTGCAGGCCCACTGTTGTCGCCGCCATTTACATAGGCATGCCGTGCCCACGAGTCGATGCGAGGAATGGTCTCAGCGTTTGCCACTCCAAGAATGGTCGAGTACCAGTCCTCATCCGTTTCAAGATGGGCGCCGCCACCACCATTGTCGACCGCGATGCAGTACATATCGTTGCGTGCAATATCGAGGTCTGGGTCTGGGGGGGGAAGGACGTTGCCATTGTTGATGGCCGCTTGCCGGGTTTCCATGGCATCAATGATGGCAGTTACCGCAAAAGCGTAGTCAACCGCTTCGTAACAGGTCCACAACTCGTTTCCAAATTCCCAATGCGTGACATTGTATGGAGCTTTGTGGCCATTCTCCGCACGCTTCCTCGCCCAATTGATCCCGTCGGTGCCTGCAGCCCCGCCATAGTCTATCGGGTCCGCTTCGTCGTAGGGAGCGTTACAGTACTCGACGAGGTCCGCGGCGAGCTGGGCCAACTGCTCCAAATCTGGATTCCCTACCCTAGGAATGGTGCACGGCAAAAAGCCTGGCGCATCTTCCACCGCGTCGGTCATATTGATCTGCATAATCGGTTCGGCATCCAAGTCTTCGCACCACTTGAGAAATTCATCCACTCCGATGGCTGCCCGAATCTTGTAGGGATAGTTTGCCGCCGCGAACCAGAGCGTGAGACGATTGTTACCCAACACGTTCGTAGTACCTTTCCGAACGTTTGGTGGGTCCCCCTGTACCGGGCCGACGTAATCTTTCCACCAATAGTGGTTGCCTTGAAGCCCTCCAGGGAATCGCATCGAACGCAAACCAATTTCGTCGTGTAGTTTCATGTAGTTCTTCTCCCACACGTCGATTACCTGATTCTTGAATTCAAAATTGCTGTCAATGAAATTGCCCTGTGGGGAAAATCCTTCAAAGTATTCTCCTGAACCACGCAGACCCATTTCCGAATCCCAGAAGGCCAGATTCACGCCGTAGATGTTGTCACTGATAGCTCCATTTTCGTTGCTTGTATCCACGGTAACGGTTGGAACGTTTGGATTGTCCGCAATCGGTACAAGCGATACTAAATGAATCTCGTCGACACGAAACTCGGTCAACTTGTTCGGGTCCGCGGCTTCCGGGACGAAAAGTCGAATTCTCTTGATCTGATCGAGGTCAATCGGCACGCCGGGATCGCCTCCACCGCCTTGGACGTACTCCAAGTCGTAGGGCGTGATTACTAACTCCGACCAGTCCTGTTCGCCCACCGACAGCGGAGAATCGGACCATGCCCGTTTGGCCCACACCGTGGTCTGCACATACTCATGACCCGCTTGATCCATCACCCATATTTCCATCCGATCCCGCAAATTCCGGTTTACATCTTTGCGGTACAAGATTATGGCGTTGTAACCCGAAAACCCCGGATTCACGATATCCGGACTCGTACAGCCAAACCACGCGCCGGTCCCCGAACACTGAAGCGAGCCCGCGGTGTCCAGTGCCCCGTCGCTGTCGTTGCGACTAACACTTCCGACATTGAGGGGTGAAGTCGTCCAATCCTCGTCCCAGGTATTGAAATCGAACAGCGTTATCGGCTGCGCGTTTGCACCTCCAGACACCAATAGCACCGCAAGGAATAGTGCGAACCGAATCCTCATATACTCTCTCCTGTAACGTTTCAGCACCGGCAACAGCCGAGGAACCCGCATCGAGTACACGGCGAATCGCAACTACTACTGATACAATTGAGTCCTCCGAAGAAGCGCTCGCTTTCTTCGCAAAGCACAGCACGTTCTTAGTGACTCGATCGCTCATTGCAAACTTTCAGTTCGCAAAAAATTGGCGGGTGACGACCGCATGCCGTCACCCGCCTAAGAGCGGAACGTTAGTACGTTACATCGACCGTCATTTCATCCGCGGAGCAGGTGTATGATCCGAGGAATAGGCCGTTGGCGACTACACGGAATCGAATTTGACCGTTTTCGATGTAGTCTGCCTCTCCCGAAGTGATACTGAATTGTTTGACCTCATCGGCTGTTCCAACGCTGCCGTCGAAATCGAATTGGGTCCATTGATTGGAAGTAAAGTTGTAGACCCACAGGCTTTGGGATCGCGAACGTGAGTATTTGCCTTCATAGGTGAAGTCGAGTTGAGTCACATTTGCTTCGTTGCCCGTGATCGTGTGGACGCCGTACCAATCCGTAGACGTTGTTAGGAATCCCGCGATGGCCGAGTTGACGACATAATGGGAATCGTCGCTGGTGGCCATGTCGCTAACACTGTCACCACTATTCCCCACGATGAACGTAACCGATCCTGGGTGCAACGATTCGTTGCCCATGCCAGCAGATTCGGTCGTGAATGACCATACGGAACCCGTGGTTGTGCAACACGTGTTCACTTCGTCAATTCGCCAATAATAGGTGGTGCTGTTCGCGAGCACGCCCGGGTTATACGTCGTTTGCGTTTGATTTCCGACGAACGCCGGCGGGTTGCTGGTGCCGAAATAGACGTCGTGCGAATCAGCACCCGCACCGGCCGCCCAGCTAAGTTGCGCACTCACACTAACGTCCGTTGCGTTGTTCGCTGGAGACGGCTGTGACGCGGGTGACGATCCGCTACCGCTCTGTCCGGTAACCACCGATCCAAACTTCGCGGGTAGCGCAACCGGCGAGAACGCGCTCTCGTTGCCGTCGTCATCAACTGCGGCAACCGCGTAGGCCCATTGCGCCTGCCCGCCACCGGCATACCGTAGATCGCCCATATCAACTGCGGTGTCTTGGACGCTCGTTCCGGCGACCAATCCCGTAGAATTGACCTTTCTATTGTAAGGGCCATTCTGGGACCGTGAGCGATAGACGTTATAACCGGCAAGATCGCCTTGTGGGTCCGCGCTCGCCGGCCACGACAACCACATCTCCGTATTGCCGTTCACCGTACCGTCCGCGGTGATACTCGCGGGCGCGGGGGGAGCGGTTACGTCTGCGCCAGATTCGTGAAGTTTTATCACGTGAATCGTTCGGCGCGGCAACGTGTACGAAAACGAAGTGGACGCGTTGCTGATCGATCCCTCTTGGACTGCCATCCCGACAGTCCAGTCATTTATCGGATCCGTACCTGTCTGATCAGGGAGTGAAACGCCACTTGCGTCGACACCAAGTACGAGCGTCTCTGCATTCGAAGCCGGAGTGAAGTTCTGCACATTTACCGTTATCGTCCGAGCAACATTTTCTTTGTTTATCAAGAACACGTTTAGCTTTTCGCCGCTCAGGCCGTCCGGCATGGCGGAACCGACACTAATGGTGTCAACGGTTTTGCCGCTTCCATCTGGACCCGCGAGCGTTCCGCCAGCTGAGCCGGTCGCGAAACCGTAGCCGTTGCCATTGCTACCAGATTCCCAATTACCGGCACTAAGCGCACCAATCCCCATACGGGAGATCGTCGAGTCGTCGGCGATGAAACTGTTTGTCCATTCGACTTCCCATAGCGGCGAATCCGTTACGTACGCGTCGACGGCCGTACCGACGTAGTTCGGAGAAAACATGCTGAACAACATTGCCGCCGGTCGAAGGCGCGCATCGTCTGGACGATCGAGTGCACCGATTTCCCAGTTCTCTTCTAAATCCGGAACCGGAACGTCATTTTCGTCGAGATATTCGCCGCCTTTAGGCGTATAACTATCGAGCGAAACTCCTTCGATCATGCCGAATTGGTTTGTATCTTCGTACAACGAATGGAAGGATGCGATCTCCACACCAAACTCCGCGAACTTAAAGAAGAAGTCGGAGAGCCCAAGCACGGACATGATTGTGTCACCATTGTGCGTGACACCCCATTTGCTCTCATCGGAAAATCCGTTGTCGCGATAGTTCGGTTCATCGGTAAGATACTTAAAATCATTTCCACCGATGGACAAGTGATGGTTCCATTCGGTAATCGCAACTCCTTTGCCTGCGAGATCGGCGAACGGTTCCACGAAATTGTTCGCGCTAAACAACTGGGCCGTTGTCCACGTCATGGCGTATTCGTCATCGAAATTCATGTTGAGCGCCAAAACCGTACCAGACGACTTATTGACCGCCTTGATAACTGGGAAAACAGCAATATACTGCGAGTCTGGATCATCAACGCCTCCGTTTGGCGAGATGTAGCAACCGTTCGGGCGCAGATGGATGGTATGCGTAGATGCCGTGCCGATCGGTATATCCAAGAATCGTTCGCTCGGAGGAGCAGGTTTTGTAGACAGCAGACCATCTGCGTCTCCAGTCCCCCCGTATGCACCAAGCACCTGATTAAAATCCCCGTCCAAATAGAAATCCAGCTGAGGAGTGGTGCCCTGACCGTTTGTAACAGCAACGAGATAGGTCCAAAAACGCCAGTCGCCTCCTTCTGGAAAGTCTACGGTCAGATCGATGGAGACCGGGTTTCCTTCTGCGTCTGCATCGTTACCAAGACGAATACCCGAAACGTTTGGAATCGTGCCAGTAGGCGGGGGTCCTGGGCTGTCGCCTGTGTTCACATACGCGTGACGCGCCCATGAATCAATACGGTCACCTGTTGCCCCCAGGATGGTGGAGTACCAGACGTCGTCGGTGAAGGCGTGAGCGCCTCCCCCGCCGTTGTCCACGGCGATGCAGTACATCTTGGCACGTGCATCGACCGGATTATTGCCATCAATCTCAGACTGCCGCTTCTCCATGGCGTCGATGATGGTTGCCATCACGTTGCCATAGTCCAGCGGGTTGTAACAGGTCCACAATTCATTACCAAATTCCCACTTGGTAACGTCGTAGGGTGCCTTGTGGCCATACTCCGCGCGCTTAGCGGCCCAATTGATTCCGTCGTTGCCGAGGTCGGCACTACCGTAATCCACACCGTCATCCGGTGCATTGCAGAACTCGACCAAGTCCGCGGCAAGCTGAGCCAATTGCGTCAAGTCCGTACCCGAAGGAAAAGAACAAGGAAGAAACCCTGGGAATCCCTCGACGGCGTCCGTAACGTTAATTTGCAGGAGCGGCTCCGCGTCGAGGTCTTCGCACCATTTGAGAAACTCGTCCACGCCAATTGCCGCGCGATTCTTGTACGGGAAATTCGCCATTGCGAACCACAGCGTTAGACGATTGTTTCCAAATACGTTGGTTGTGCCTTTTCGAATATTGGGAACAACGCCCTCCACGGGACCGACGTAATCTTTCCACCAATAGTGATTCGCCTGGAGCCCGCCGGGAAAACGCAGCTGGCGCAAACCGGCCTTGTTGGTGAGCTCAATGTAGTTCTTCTCCCAGACATCTATGACTTGTTCTTCATAGTCGGCGTTGGTGTCAATAAACCAACCTGCGCCATAATTTCCATTACCCTTAAAGCCCATCTGATTGTCCCAAAAAGCAAGGTTTACGCCGTAGATTCCATCGCTAATTGTGCCAGACGGATTCAGATCCCATCCCGGAGGCGTCGCATTCGCGTTGACGGTGACCGTGGGAGCAAATGGGCCGGTCGAATTTGGCGTTAGCGTCACTAGGTGAATCTCGTCAACGCTAAACTCGGTCGTGCTGCCATCGACCGACGCAGGAACGTGTAAACGAATCCTGTCAATGGCATTCAGATCGATGGGCACACCAGGATTGTTGCCGAGGCCTTGGACCCATTCCAAGTCAAAAGGCGTAATCACCAATTCCGACCAATCCTGCTTCGCCCACACTGCCGTCTGCATGTATTGGTCACCGGCATCGTCGGTAACCCATACTTCCATCCGATCGCGAAGATTCCCATTCCCATCGTCGCGGTACAGAATCAGGGCATTCAAGCCCGAAAATCCGCCGTTGACGATCTCAGGACTTTCGCAACCGAATCCAGACCCGGCAGCCGAACAACGAAGGGATCCAGTAGTACTCAAAGCGCCATCGTTGTTGACATGCGCAACGCTACCACCGAATGCACCCGACCAACCTTCTGTCCCAGCTTGGAAGTCGAACAGTGTTACAGCGTGCGCATGTGCGCCGCCCAATATAGTTAGCACGGTAACGAAGATCACGAAACGAATTCTCATAGATTCTCTCCCGTAACGTTTCCGATTAGTGGCGATGACGAAAGATCAAGCAACGTCTACGTTGCTGGTCGCCTTAAGGTTTTATACAATCGTGCCTCGAAAAAAAGTGCTCATATTCTTCGTGTGCAACGGTACGTTCTTGGCGAATAATGCTTTCGACAAAAGCGTCGGATTTGGATGAAAACGCTCAGTACTCATTAATCAGATCTCTACTCAGCCGGGACTAAGTAGAAACGAGCTGCAATTCTTGTAGTTCTAGAATGCGTTACGCGGTGCGCTGAATGTTCAGTAATCATGGATAACAGAGTGGATCGACCATTGCGGTTAGCGATCGACCATTTTCTTGGGCACAA
Source organism: Candidatus Hydrogenedentota bacterium (assembly GCA_029262095.1). Lineage (GTDB taxonomy): Bacteria > Hydrogenedentota > Hydrogenedentia > Hydrogenedentales > SLHB01 > JAJDAB01. The sequence continues at coordinate 12,220 of JAJDAB010000419.1, read as the reverse complement.
CTCATCAAGCCTAAGAACACGAACCGCGCGAAGCGCGTCGTAATGCGCATAATGTCTTGCGCTTGGCGAACCGATGGAATGAACCGCGCAGGAGGCGCCCGACGTTGAATCCTCATGCGTTCATTCACAATTTGTCCGTTGCGCACCTAGACGAAATCTTTTTCAATGGTTCGAATGCGGGTTGGAGGTCGTCGGCGTTTGTTTGCAGACACTAGTTCGATTAGTGATAGTGATATTCATCATGTACCCCCCCAAACCGCTAGCGCTGCCGTGAACAAACGGTTCTGGCCATTGTTCCGGCGCACAAAACGAATCAAACCGGATTCTCCTTGCAGCCCTAAAAAACGTTGGGGGAGACGTGCAGCGCTCCTCTTGGTGGGCGCGTTGGTCATCCTCGTCGCGGGCGTTTGCGTTCTCCTCTATCCTAAGTGGCGAGACGTGCAAGCAGTTCGGGGAATCATCGAATTGTTCGAAGACGGCGTACTGAGCGAAGACGAGGTTTCCGGATATTCGATTCTCTTCGCGCGATTGCCCAAGGACGAACGCGACGAATTGGAGGCGGCCCTTGCACGTATTGCGCGGGGCGAAATCGTTCTTGAAAAAGCCTGGACAGCGGAGTCGCGAATCCCAATGCTCATTGTGAAGCCACGAGGCGACGGTCCATTTCCGGCCGTGCTGTTCATGCACGGTGTCGGCGGTTTCGGACTCATCGGCAAGGAAACCGCTGTACCCTATTTCGCCAAGATGGTTGACCGAGGCTACGCAATGGTCGCATTCGACGCCCGTCACTTCGGCGAGCGCGGTGGAATCGTTGAAGTCGCGCGTATCGGAGAAGAGGGAATCTACCCGGATATTGTCATTCCCACCGCAACCGAAGATGTCTTTGAAGTTGCGGGATACGTGGGCGCGCGGAGTGACGTCGATCCTTCAAGACTAGGTATGTTCGGCTATTCAATGGGTGGGCTGATTGCTGTCGGCGCATTGGCACATGATAAAGACGACGTGCTCCGAGCCGTCGTATGCGCTTCGGGCGGAGCCAATTTCGACAAGGTGGCCGAAGTGCAGCGCGCTCACGACCGACATGTGCCCGATTTGCCTGATTCCGTCCTAGCCTCGATTCGAGCATTCGACCCGATACACCACGTTGAGAAACTTTTTCCGGCGGCGCTACTGCTCATCCACGGCCGCCAGGATTCAGCGGCACCAGTTGAGGGCGCAGAGTCACTCTACAACGAAGCGCTTGGTCATTACTCTGAGAAACCAGACCGCATAAAACTACACCTAGTCGATTCAGGCCATGATCTGTATCCGGAATGGATGGATGACGCATTCGACTGGTTCGATCAATACCTCGCGGACGATAGCGCCATCTCGGAGCCCGATCACCAATAAAAGATCTTGTCATCGCGATCACAACGGTCACGCCGAAGTTTCAAACAACCATGGAAATCACAAGAGTATGATTACAATCGAGCAGCGAGAGTCGTTTAGTCAAATACGGGGTGCGAATTACGTTGCATCGTATGCCGCGACGTCATTTGAAATGTGGAACAAGTACGACCACCACCAAGTACAATTCGAGTTGAGTCTTGCCAAGTCGATTGGGATGAACGGTCTTCGTGTTTGGCTAAACAGCGCGGCGTACTTTTGCGATCCCCCCACATTTCTTTCGAACTTCGAGGCGCTACTAACGGCATGCCATGAATGCGACATTCGAGTCGTACCCATTCTCTTCGACTCCTGCGGTGCCGAACCTCTCGAAGGACCATATCGATTGACCCGCGCGAATCATCGCTTTTCTCAGTTCGAGAAGGAACCATACTATTCGGCTGAAGTGAGACGAACGTGGAGTGATCGACTCCGCAAATATGTAAGCACCGTTGCACCGGACGTGCGATGCCTAGAATCGGCCAACGCTACGGCTCTCCTCTGGGAAACGTGGACGCCGGATCCGGGTTACGCACAGCTTGTAGATCGAACTGCACACGAGAAGTTATTTGAGTACGTGGATGCCCTCGTCGACACCTTTCACGATGACAAACGAATTCTCGCATGGGACATCATGAATGAGCCGTGGGTAACGGAAATTTTTCTTGAGCACTTCGACGATCCAGTACCCGGAGAATTCGCGCAGATCATGTGCGAGCATGTCTCCGCCAGGAATTGTGGTGTGCCGATTACGGTTGGAGCCGGTACGCTAGAACGCGCACTGCGACTTAGGGATTGTGTCGATGTTCTGTCGTTCCACTGTTACGAAACAGACGATGCGCTGAGTGCCGAACTCAAACGTGCGAAGTCTACCGTCGACACAGAGGAAAAGCCCGTGCTCCTCACGGAGTGCTTAGCAACGGCGTACTCTGACGACCTTGACGTGTTCACGGATCACGGCCAGCAGAGTCTGTACCGGTCAGATCTGCCGCGTATAATTGACTCTGGAATCGGATTCTTTCAGTTTGGACTCATGGTAGGCCGAGCGCCATTTTCACATGCCGGATTATTCTACCCAAACGGAGTCCGACGGCCTTCCGCCATATGGCTTGCAGATCAAGCCACACGATTGAGTTCCCTATCTTCCGCAGAAGTTAACAATTGATTCGTGTAGGGACAGGAATTTCAATGAACATATAAGGTCGTAGGTTCGAATTCTACCCCCGCTACCATTTGACTCAACACTCCGGGATAGAGACTAATCGACACGGTTTGCCGCTCTGGGAAGGCCTCGACCCGGTTCACATACGATCCAATTAGTTCCCGTTTCTCTTCGACCGTTCCCGCGTCAAATACTTCCTGCAGCCGACCAAACTCCCTCTCTATCTGCGCGCCAACATCCTCAATACTCGGGACTACCGTGTCGCCGGTCTGCGTCTTCTCAATTTCGGTATCAATTCTGGATCGTTCTTCAGATAGCTCTCTTGCTTCATCGTAGAGTCCAACTGCTTTGGCGGTGGCCGGGGCCATCGAAATCAAATGCTCACGTAGCTTGACGAGCTTGCCGTCAAGCGCCTCCGCTTGATCTGTCAGTCGATTCTTGGCGCTCATCTGCCCATTCAAAATTTGGGACAGTTCATCTTCAACTTGTTGTTGAAGTAACTTATCATCGCGGTACTTGGAAAGGTCTTTGACGATAAGCGACACAATATGGTCCTCGACCAAATTCGCCGGGACCGTGTATCGTTTCTGGCATTCATCCTTGTATCCTGCTGCGTATTTGCTGCAAGTGTAATAACGAGTCTTATAGTCTTTGCCGCTCGTTTGCGTTGTGCCCGTAAGCTTTCCGCCGCACACGCTGCAGAATCCCAAGCCCGTTAGCAGATAATTGCTCTTCATTGCGTTACCGCGATGGTGCGCGCACGTGCCTTGGACTCTGCTCGTCTAGCCTGGACCTTCTCAAATGTTTCCACGTCGATTATCGCGGGCCACGCGTCTTCGCGAACTACCCAGTCCGACTCCGGTCATCTCTCGAATCCTTCGTCTTGCCTCTCCACGCTAGAACCGTCCGCGTAGCGATGCCACTTACTAAACGTTCGGCGATTATAGACGCAACGACCAACGTACGCGGGGTTCTCAAGCATGGGAAGAAGCGTTTGCACCGTGAAACGCCGCCCTCGGGAAGTTCGGAAACCCAGCTCGTTTAGATCGTCTCGCACTCGCCGTGTAGGTTTTCCTATCGCATAGTCCGCGAATAGTTGTTGAATGGCACGCACCCGAGTCACCTCACTCGGAATCAGAGTGCATTGCTCGTGGTCTTGTTTCCTGTAACGCCGACCCGCGCCAAGTCGTTCTAGGGTTTCTCTACTTTCCGGATCGAGAGTCGCAGTAATCCCGCCCGACGAGTCGCGTACCACACGTTTCGGAGTTCCATCATCTAGAATCAATCGGTCGAACCCGAATGGAATCGGCCCGCCAGGCCAGAGTCCGGTTTTGGCCCGTGCGACTAATCCGCGCATGGTGTCGCGGCTCAACTTTCTAAGATAGTCACCGTTTTGGTGGTGCTCAACGAAACTTATCAATTCGGATGAGAACGAACTATTGAGCTCTTGGCCCGTTGCCACATACACAACACGCTTACCGAGTTCCTGTAGTCGTCTCTCAAGTAAGAGTCTGTCTACGGCGTTTTTCGGTCGTGCGAGGCGATTGCGATCCCAAGCCACTACGTAGTCTATTGAGGCTTCCTCTGCAGCACGCAGAAGTTCGTCCAACCCGGGCCGATGAAGATTACTTCCGCTCACGGCATCGTCTTCGCAAATGGATGTGAGCGTCCATCCCTGAGCCTTTGAGAGTTAGCTCACTGCCGGTGAGAATCCATTCGTATCCGTCTTTTCCGTGTGGCTTAACGCAGAACAGCCAATCGGCATTATCCGACCCAACCTCAAGACGAGCCGGATGGTCTTGAGCAGTCTTTTTCGCTTCCTCCTTGAGCGCAGCTAGCAGCTCAAATAGCCGACTGGACTGCCACTCGACTTGCAAGGCTAGCGACAATGAATCGATCCCAGAAGCCAACACAGAAATCGACCCACTTTGAAACACTTTCACGTTAGAGGGGGCTGATAGTCATTTGCCCCCCCGATCAGCATCGATCGAGGCCAGGAGTCGCTTGACAAGAAGACTCTTTAGTAACCCACGAACAAGTTGTCCATCATAGTGACTTGGTTCCGCCTCGAATTGAATATCAATCTGCACTGAGTACGTCCATGGCCAGAAGTTTGACCATGCGTGCCTCATAATTCCCGGACAATTCCTGAAAAAAGTTTGTCCGACTTGGTATTAGGAATCGTATTTGGGCCATTCTCCCTTTAATCGCTGAGTAGCCCTATACAACGCATCATCTTCGTGTGGGAGATATCATTGTCTTGTAAAGCTCCTCGATTCCTGGCGACCAAGTCAAAGAACGGAGGGAGGGCGTTATTGCGTGTCCTACTATTTTCCGTATTCATCTTCGACCTCAGCTCTGTTGTAAAATCCTCAGACACGAGATTCGCTGCGATTCAGTCACCAACTCAGCAATTTCCTATCGACACTCCCAGTTACGACCGCGTATCTGGTTTCGATTAGGCCATTCTCGCGCAGCGTTAGAGTCAGTCTTGCTGAGAATTCGCCTGACGGTGTGTCTGGTGTTAACGCAATCTTGAGAGCGTGTTTGCCCAGTTTCTTGTCTGCGGAGACCTCGGTCGTTAGATACTGGCTATCGGACTCTACACTGGCAATCCGCAATCCTGATTGACCCAGGACGCTAATGCTCCCGACGAAGGCCCCTGGTGGCAGTTCTCGAAACACAATCACGGGTGGTGAAATTACGCACTCGATACCGACGAATCTTGCTCTCACGGGGACAGAAATCGCGGGCTTACGATGAATATTCGTCAGTAATGTTATTGAACCGTTATAGCGTCTCGCGTCCTTGTTTGGCAGTAGCGTGACCCGAACGAATTGCTGCGTGTCTTTGTCTCCAGATGATTCCAAAACCGCCATAACACCACTAGTATTCTCAACGCTCACAATTCGATAACGCGCGTGCGTGTCTCGCGAGATTTTCATCGTTTCAGTTGCTGGTTGGCCACTCCTAACGTTGCCGAAATCGACTATGGGCGGTTCAATGACAAGTTCAGGCCGTATATCTGCTGAGACTTCAACTGTCGGAATTGGAACGGATTCATCATCCACGGTGAGATCAATTCGCGAACGCACTCGATCGCTGGGGTAGTCCACCAAATTTAGTGTCACGTTGAAGCTTATTGACTCCCCTGGACGAATAGTCGACGGTTTTAGGTCGGTTTGAGTACATTCACACGTGATGCGCGCGCCAAGTAGCTTCACCGGCGATGAGCCGCGATTGCTTATTGTGATCGTCTTTTCAGGGGTTTCGTGAGGGTCCACGATTCCGAAATCGAGCGACGCGTTTGACAGCTCGATCGGCGACTTGATGGAGGCGTCATCTAGGGCGGATGCAACCCACGTGCATCCCAAAATCGCAATCGCACAAATCGTAGTTTTCAGGGCAATTTGCAAGAGCAGCACTCGCAATTTTGGCGGTAATTGGTTAGTCTAGCACAGTATGCCGTCGGGTATGGACCCACCGTCGGCTGAGGTGCGACGATGCCGCCAACACCGTTACCGCGTCGAGTCCTATTGCTCAACTGGCGCGATCTCGCAAATCCGTGGGGCGGCGGTGCCGAGGTCCATATATGGGAAGTCTTCTCTAGAGCCGTACGTGACTATGGTTGGGAAGTACGTGCCATTTGTGCCGGATTTGATGACGCTCCTCGGGAAGAAACCGTAGACGGCATCCATGTGCATCGAGCAGGCGGGCAATTCACGTACAACTGGCATGCCCCATTAGCGTATCAACGAGTACGCCGCCGGTTTCGACCCGACGTTGTAGTCGATTTCATGAACAAGCTTCCCTTGTGTAGCCCCTTGTATGTTCGAGAACCTCTCGTCTGTTTCGTTCATCATCTCTTTGGAGACGCAGCGCCGTCGGAATTTTCCTGGCCCGTGGCGAAGGCTGTGCAAGGCTCAGAACGGTTCGTACCAACCGTGTACCGGAATACTCCGATGTTGGTGGGATCGGAGAGCACGAAGTCAGACCTCGTATGCCATGGAATCACCGACTCCAATATCACTGTCGTGCCTTACGGCGTTGACACCGTTCGATACAAACCGGGACCAAAGTCAAAAAATTCGACACTTCTTTACGTCGGTAGGCTAAAACGATACAAGCGAATCGATCACTTACTCCGCGCGGCGGCTAGAATTGGCGATGAGTTTTCCGAACTAACTTTGGATATTGTTGGACGCGGCGATCAAGAGAAACCGCTTCGACAGCTTGCAAACCGCTTAGGAATATTGGATCGTGTGACTTTTCACGGGTACGTTTCTGAGAACGAAAAGCTGAATCTATATCAAAAAGCCTGGGCCGTTTGTTTGCCCTCGATAAAAGAAGGCTTCGGGCTGGTCATCGCTGAGGCGGGACTTTGTGAGACACCCGGCGTGGGATATGCCGTGCCTGGCCTAGTCGATGCCATTCAGGACCGAAAGACGGGGCGCTTGGTACCCAACGGCGATGAAGAGGCTTTGGAATCCGCTTTGTGCAAGATCATTGCAGATGAAGCCCTTCGAGTGAATTTGGGTCGTGCGGCCAGGACACGCTATGACTCCCAGACTTGGGATGTTACGGCGGCTTCTACACTCGGTTTTCTTGAGAGCGTTATCCAACAGCATTGCGCAGTCCCGTCAACGCATCAAGAGGCGGTAAATTCTCCGCGATGACACCGGACACGAAAAACGACACCGCATCCTCACGCGCGCACCATGACGTAGCGGGTGCTCTCATCTGCGCGTCGATCGCCCTGATCGTCTACGCCATGACTCTTGGCCCAACGGTGACGGGCGAAGACAGCGGAGAATTGATTACTGCTGCTTACACACTCGGTATCGCTCATCCTCCTGGGTATCCGCTCTGGTGCCTGCTCGGCAAAGCATTTACATTTATCCCGTTCGGGACGATCGCTTGGCGGGTTAACCTCATGTCGGCGGTGTTCGGGGCCGCGACAGTAGCGATTACCTACCTGATCATCTCACGTCTGATACACAATCGAATGGCTGCGGCGGCAGGTGCGTTCGCACTAGCGTTTTCCAAGGAGTTTTGGGAACAGAGCGTCATAGCCGAAGTCTATACGCTAAACGCATTCCTCGTTTCGGTGAACGTTCTGTTGCTTATCGCCTGGCACGAGGACCGCAGAAACCGTTATCTCGTAGCACTGGCGATCGCGACAGGACTAGGCTTGGCCAATCACCATACGATCCTGTTTCTAGCTCCCGTATTTGCTTCGTTCGTACTTGTGGTAGAGCGGAAGCCGATGACGCATTGGGAGAAGTATCTAGCCCTTTCTGCGTTGTCGATCGGCGTTGGAGCGGTACTCTACGCCTATCTACCGATTCGTTCGTTGGCGAATCCTCCCGTGGATTGGGGAAACCCAGAGACAAAGGTAAACTTTTGGGACGTAGTACTGAGAAAACAATATGCCCACGCGTTTACTGATGACGCGCGAACGCCAATGCGTTTCCTGCAGCAATGTGGCGTGTTTCTCAAGAATTATGCGTTCGAGTTCACTCCGGTCTTGGCAATACTTCCGCTGTTCGGTCTCCGGCCTTTGTGGCGACGAAGCCGTATTTTATTCGCACTCTTGGTCGGCGTTTTCGCATACGTCGCGTTGGGTTTTATCGTTACACTGAATTTTGACTTCGACAAGCAGACGCTCTGGCTCAACAATGTATTCTGGCTGCCCGCATATATGATGGCGGCAGTGCTCCTGGGTGTGGGAGTACATAATATCGCTAACGAACGGTTGCACGGCCGTATCGGGGGAGTCGCGCTCGTGACTCTACTAGCCCTCTCCGCGTTATTGCCGATGGCGGCGAACTACCGCACGAGCGACAAGAGCGACTACTACTTCTCCTACGACTTCGGCATGAACGTCTTACGCACGATGGAACAGGACGCGATCTATTTCCCTCTGGCGGACCATGCCACGTTTCCGGCGATATACCTGCAGGCTGTCGAAGGAGTAAGACCCGACATTGCGATTGCGAACAAGTACGGGTACCCAGAACCGGAAGTCTATGCGGATATGCCGCGAGAAGTTCGCGAAGGGTTTGGGCGTTATCCGTCGGCCAGTGAGGAACGATTCATTGAGCGGTGGGTCGTCGAACACACGGACCGGCCGGTCTACTTCACAAACAAGCGGTTTACGGGTAGCCGTAATGGATTTGACCTCGCCAACGCGGGATTGCTATTCAAGGCAGTACGAGAGGGGGAGACCGCGCCCAACGCGGACTACTGGGCCACGTACGAATGGCATACGGTGGAGCCAGACGATGCGCGCGGTGAACTCACGGCGGAAATCGTGCTGTCCGATTACTTCATCGCGCGTGGCCGGGACTACCTCGCATCGGGCGAAACGGACGAAGGGCTTGACGCGTTACAACAGGCCAAAGACGTTATCGGCGAGTCGCAGGCTACGCTCATCAACATTGGTACGCTGTGCGCGGAATATGGAATGTTTGACGACGCGGTACGGCATTTCTATGCAGCGGAGGAATTAGACAAAGACTATCCAGTGCTTCTGGCGAATCTGGCGAAAGTACATTTCAATCGCGGTGAACATGCGAAGGCCCTCGAGTACGCCGAGCGGTACCTAGTCCAGGAACCCGTCGATCCCGAAGTGAACTGGCTTGCCGCCGATTGCTTGAAGGCGCAAGGCCGATATGACGAAGCGCTCGCACAGTTGCAACGTATGGGCGAATTCATGAGCGGCGACTACCGAATACCTAGAGAAATGGGCTTTATCCACTTGAATGAGAAGCGCGACCGGATCGGCGCGCAACGATACTTCGCCAAGTCGATGGAATTGAACGCGAACCAGCCCGAGTTGCAACAAGCGCTCTCACGCGTCGATGTCCCTAATCCACTCGACGCAATTCCAAACCCACTGCAAGGTTTAGCGCCCAACCCGCAATCACCGCAGTCTCCTCAACCGCTTGAGGGAGTAAGCTCAACCGCGATGGAGCCACCTTCCAACTGATCTGAGAACTTATCCCGGACCGCTTTCGTCAACCGATACCGACCGTCATACCAATAATCCCAGACGGACCCGTCCACCTGCTCCACCGACTCGACATTCCCCACATCATCCAGCTCATACGCAAACGAGTCCAGCACCGTCGCCCCGTCCTTATGCTCGATCTTCGTCAGACGGTTCCGTCCATCATACGAGTACACCGTATCCATCCCATTCGGATGTTCATACTGCGTCGGCTGGCCAATCGCATTGTAATCGTAATCCCAGACCTTCGACCCCGGAGCGGTAATCGTGCTCAACTGATTCGTGTCGGTGTACGTATAGATCGTGTCATTGGAATGGTAGTCGTCCATCGTGATAACGTTGCCCGACGCATCGTAGGTATACGTCAACACCGAATTATCGTAATCCGTGATGGAAGTCAACCGGTCCGCATCGTCATACGCATACCGCAAACCACCCCCGCCCATCCAATCCGTAATTTTAGTCAAACGCGCCCCGCCGTCATAGAAATACTCCGCATCATAGGTCGAAGGACTCCCCGGATATTTCACCTTGGACAACAACCCCGTCGTAGACGAATACAAATACTCTGTCTGCTCCGTCGTCCCGGTGTCCGTCTTGGTCACGCGGTTGTCGTCCAAGCAGGTTCGATTCTAGAGTGAGGGGAAACCATTGAATTGGTCATATCGGGGATCGCACGCCCTCAAGATGTCACGAGGTGTAATAACGCGCATTGACTTATCTTGAAACCAAATGCGGACCGACGATTTGTCAGGGGCTATCGCAGATCGAGTCGTTACTTGTTCCGAACAAGTAACTTTCGATGGTTTGACCAATGAGCCTATTGTCGCTACGAGTTCGGCGTGAAGCGAATACAACTCGCGACATTGGAAATCGAAGTCAACTGCGCGGCCATCTTCTTTGCGGCTCACTCGGTAAAACGTCCCGAAGTTCTCATCCGTAATAGCAGACTCAAGTAATTCTCCCGCGCATTTTCCGTTGCGGCTTTCCAACCATCTGTGCGCTCTCGCCCTCGTCACGTCAATCGTCTCCTCCATGAATCCGCCGAAATCCTGGTGAATAGGCTCGCAATCGATAAGCACATGCTCAGGCTGAACTTCATTTGCCGTTCCATTATTGAAGTAGACTATAACCTCGTGGTAGCCCGGGACTAACTCATATTCTGAATACCTCAGTTTCTTAATGCGTATAACCTTGCATTGATCCGGCGGACAGTTGTCGCGGGTTGGGTCGCGCTTCGGATCATTACTGTCTTCAAGGGCGATCCATTTCCCGTGCTGTAAGCGAAATTGCGGAAAGTCATAGCATTGATAGAGGTATTGTGATTGAACAAAATATCGGACTCCGTTCAAATAGGTGAATACAATCTCGTTTCCATCAGCTGTTATGATCGCGTCCTGGAATCCCCGATAACTCTGGCTCGAAGACTCGTATCCACTTATTTCGTGATGTAGAAGTTTCTGTATGTTAGATTCTGTCTGCATATCTGTTAGAAATAGCAACTATCCGATCGCGGATCAAATCGTCCTCTGGTAGGCCCAGTCGGTCCGGATGTTGGCAGAGGTGGTGGATTGTCTACGTCTATTCCATATTCATCCATCATATAGTCTGACCACGATGACGCGTCCGCAGTGGAACAATCCAGCAATCCTGCGAAGATACCGAACCAACCCATTTTTTTGAGTGTATTCCAGACCGGATTCGGAGCTCTACCAACTCTGCCCATATGTCTTATAGGCTTCCCGGTCTTGGCATCCAATCGGCATACAAGTTTTCTATTCTTGGTTCGGACATCGACATGATCGCCACCGTGCGCTTTATCTTTGTTGCAGAAGAATTCGCCGATCCTTACGGGTTTCCCTAAGCCGAACGGATCCGTGAAGTTTATTGGATTTGCTCCAACGTACCCGTAAACATTCGGCCCATCGATCAATTGCAGCGGGTCCCGTGTGATCCATCTTGCGACCGCCGGCGCGTAATACCGAAATGGAGCGAAGTAGAGAGCGGCAAGAGGATCCCACTCGTGTCCGGCGAATCGGTCTGAATTCGAAGCCTCTCCATCGACACTAAATTCCCCACCGTAGGGGGCATACTCCACGCCTCCTTCCCTGGATTTGTCTTGTTTGTACTGCCCTCGAACAGACCCGAGATCTTCGTGAACATTGTATACCCAGTCCCCTGTGGAAGGTGATGGTCCATCACTATATCCCAGAGAATCCTCGACGTAGGTTCGCTGAAGAGTACCACCCGAACTTTCCTCACTCACTGTCGAAAACCATTTGTCCCAGTTGAAAATCGTCGTTGTCCCACTGACTGTTCTTTCGCGGCGCTTACCATCTCCACCATATTCGTACGAGACATCTCCTTCATCGGGAAAGTCACTCGCAACATCAATCAGTTTCTGATTATACCGATACCCATACGTCGCCTCATACGTCGTGCCGAGTTCCTTCTTCGTCATGCGTCCCCAGAGGTCGTATTCGAAGTCGATGTCTGAGCCGTCGGGTTGGGTCATGGTTGTGAGTTCGTTCGCGCCGTTGTAGGCGTATGTTGTCGTCGAGTCGAGGTCATCGGCGACGGCGCGGACGTTGTCGAAGCGTCCATAATTGTTTGCGCGT
>JAJDAB010000418.1 GCA_029262095.1 Candidatus Hydrogenedentota bacterium | reverse complement strand
GCGCACGCCGCCGCAGACGGGTGCGGACGAATGATGCCATCTCCGAGAAGTCCGGGGTTACGGTGCGCGGCTCCAACGCATACAGTGCATCACGGCAGGCATCGAAGTGGCCCTTTCCTGACCGCGCGCGTAAGAAGCGATGAATTCCGTCGCTGAACGTTAGCAGGCCAAACAGGTCGCCTTGGCGTTCGGCGGCTAGTCCTAGGACTAGGGCTGCGGACACGAACCGTTCGAGCTGGGTCACGACGCGATCATCGGGCGATGCCGCATCCTCGAATGTGACTGTCCTTGCGGCAAGTCTCGATGCGTCAATTAGCACATACACTTCTTGGGTGCGCTCGACTTGATACAATTTCGTTACAGGGCGCCCGCGTTTTGCCGTTGCTTTCCAATGGATGTCCGTGAAGCTGTCGCCTGGCACGTATTCGCGCAGTTTTTCGAACTCACGGCCTTGGCCGACTTGTCGTTGGGCGTGAATGCCGAACGCACCTCGGTTTAGAAACAGCGCGGCCAAGCTTCGCCGGTCCCGTCTCAAATCCGGGTATACGCGGACTTCGGCGGACGCGTTGGCTTGAGCGCGAATGGTCCACATGCCGAGCAGCGACGACGATTCGACGTAGACGTTTTCCAAGTGGTAGTTGCCCCGCTTCTTGGGCGTGCATTGCCAGGACAACTTGGTTTGCAAAGGAGCGGGCGACAGATTCGTTCGTAGGGACTCGTACGGTGACTCCAACTCCCTGGGCAGCGATAGTGCGATGCGGACGCGGCGTGATCGATTACTCGGATTCGTTAGGAGGATTTCAATGACGCCTTCGCGGCACTTGGTCAGCCGGGCGACGTCGGGGAGTTCGGCGCTGATGTTGCGGAGAGAACCGTGTGAGGCGAGCGCGTCGAATATGGCCCAAAGTGCGAGGACGAATAACGTGCCGATCGCTGCAGGCGCGTACTCCGGCACTAACGCGCGCACCGTCAACGCCGGCAGCGCAACGAGCGCGGTGGTCCACAACATGAGCGGACTTGGCGTCATCGCGGTACCGCCACATCCTGGAGTATCCGGGTGATGACATCGCCGACGCTCAGTCCTTCGATTTCATATTCCGGTCGGAGAATCACGCGATGGCCTAGTACCGGGACCGCAATTGCTTTCGCGTCGTCGGGCGTCACAAAGTCCCGGTCGGCAATGGCGGCATGGACGCGTGCGGCCAATAGCATGGCCTGCGTGGCGCGCGGCCCCGCACCGACGAGGACGCTGTCATTCGTTCGGGTTGTCCGCACGATTTGAACCATGTAGGAGAGCAATTCGTCTCGCACCGTGATGCTGTTAAACGCTTCCCGGACCGATGCCAGCCGCGCTTCATCCAGCACCGGTTCAACGCCGCCAAGGTCGAGCACATGTTCTGGCGCGTCATTGCCGAGTGTTCGCCGTGCGAGCGTCAATTCATCTTCTTCGTTCGGGCAATCCATGTCAATCTTCAGCATGAATCGATCTTTTTGCGCTTCCGGTAACGGATAGGTGCCCTCGTATTCGATGGGGTTTTGCGTCGCGAACACGGTGAAGTTTCGCGAAAGCTCATGCGTGTCCCGATCAATGGTGACGCGCCGTTCCTGCATGGCTTGCAGCAAAGCCGACTGCGTTTTCGCCGGTGCGCGGTTAATTTCGTCTGCGAGTAGAAAGGTCGTAAAGACTGGGCCTTTCACCAGCGTGAATTCGCTACGCTGCATATCGAACACGTTCGTACCCGTGATGTCCGTTGGCATGAGGTCCGGCGTGAATTGAATGCGGGAGTATTCCACGCCAAGCGCTCGCGCCAACGCACGGACGAGCAACGTCTTTGCGACGCCCGGTACGCCTTCGATGAGCGCGTGGTTATTCGTAAAAATACAGATCAGGGCTTTGTCGATCACGTCGGTTTGGCCGATGATCACTTTGCTGACTTGCGCGCGAATTTGCGCCAATACTGTTCGTACTTCCTCAAGATTTGCGGTCATAAGCGGTACGCACATTCCTTTCTTGCAGTTGATTCAACACCGCGCGATACGCGTCCGCTGGTGCTGCGGCCTTATTCGCTTGCACGGTCTCGCCCAACGCTTTGCTCAGTTCGTTCGCATCGGCCCGGCCCAGGCCTGGCAATACTGATTGCCGCCATTGATTAACGCATACTTCGACGACTTCGCCGCGAGGTGTGCTCCGTCGCACCAAGTTTGAAAATCCAGCGTGTGCGTCGCGGCCTAGTTCCATATCCCCAACATTCGTTGGCAAGGTATCCGAGTAACGGGGCGCTAACGACGCGCTGGCGCGCCATGCAAATAATAACGCCAGCCCGAGAAATCCGGCGATCAGACTCTCCAACCCATACCGGCGCATCAAAGCCGCCGCGCCGGGATTGCGTTGCATGCCCAAGTGTTGCTCGCCGAATTGCACATTCGATTTGTCCCCGATGAGCCAGGCCAACAATTCGGATTGCCGGTCAGCCGCGAGGCTTTCATTGGTGAGGTAATACGAATCACCGAGAAACACCAACGTGCCGAGGCCGAGATCGCGTTCTGCGATGACAACTTCATCGCGGCTTTCGTAGATCGGACGCCAGGCGTCATCGACGAGATCGAAATGGAGGCCGTTGTGCCACGCAATGATTTCCGGCAAGGCACTATTCGATACGGCGGATGCGTCCGGCGCGATGATCCCGCCGTCTCCGTCAAACCGCAACGGCTCGAAATCCAGTCCTATGCCCCAGTAGTCCATCAACGAGACCATTTCCACTTGCGGTGTTGGTGTCTGGTCGCTTTCCTTCTCGTCCGGCTCATTCGCCGATGTGAGCCTGCGAGCGCGCCTTTTCTGCGATTCTTCCATCACGAAATCCGCTTCGGTCGGCGCGAAAGCGAGCACGATACGGCCGCCTTTTTCTGCCACGGCGTCGATTTCTTTGACAAACGAGGACGGCGCTTCGTTCGGTTGCTGCGTGTTGATGCCTATTAGCAGAACGGTTTGCGCCGCCGGTGCATCCGTTAGCTTCTCCAACGGATTGACGTACCGCGTCGCGTTTATCTCTGGCAAGCTGTCCAGGCTAGCGTATAGGGCTTTTGTTCCGAGTGGGTCGTTGCGATACGAGGAGTACGGAGGAAACATTGTGCCGGTGTCGAATCGCATCACAAGCAATTCGAAAATGCCCCACGCGAATAGCGCGACAAAGATCGCGAGTGCGGCCGCGTTGATTTGGTTCTTTCGCTTAGACACGTGTGTTTACCGATTGTTGTTGTTTGCGGAATGAAGCGATCCGGTCTTCCGTGATCGCGTGTGCTCCATACCATACCCGTTCGAATGTAGACACCATGGTATTGAAATTGGCGACGTGATCGGGCGCGGCATGGGCGCGTCGTCTTAGTTCGCTGACGTAATCGTAATTCGATTTATATCGCGCAAGTTTTATGAGCCCGTGGTCGCCGAGCCTTGCGAGTGCGGCCAAGAACAATGCTCGAATGGCCAGCCGCTTCTCGCCCTTCGCAAACAACTCGTCGGCGAGTGCTATCCACTGATCTTCCGGCAACGCGTCCGCAGTTATGTTCTCATCCTCTAAATCCGGAGGCGCTGCGACGGCGGTCGACTCACCTTCGGCGATCTGTGTGCGTCCTATGAACCAGCGGCGTAGCAAATAGCCCGCCATCGCAATCGCAAGTAGCGCGGCGGCACTCAATAGGAAGATTCGTAGTCCCTCGGCTGTAATACCGCCTCCGATTCGGTCGCCCGCTCCGCGCCTTCCGAACAAATTGCGGAACCAATTCCAGAGGTCTTCTAGCCATTCGGCGACGGTGCGGATCATGGTCACGGTACGCGTTACGATTGCTTCCACGACACCACCGAGTACTCCGGTAACCGGATTCTCGAAATCATATTCCCGTGGCAATCGCCATGCGTATTCGCGTTGCTGCAGCGTTTCTCGAATCGCGCTGTCCAATTGGGCCGTTGCGATGCCTTCTCCCGGTGCATCTTGGGCTGTGGCCTCGCCGCTGAAAATGAAACACGCCGCCATCGCCATCAAGATGATGCCTGCGCCCGCTTGACTGCGGATACGCCGCAGTCCGACTTCAAGATCGACGCCTGTGCGCCGGGATTGGCTATAGAAACATCGCAAGGCGTACGCCGTCTTCATCGCGGGGTCCATGATGAGAAATGCCAGACCACATACAATGGCCCATGACGTTGTGTTGTTGCGCATGATGGCTTGGATGAACGGCGTCTCGATCCCTAACCACATATTCGCGAGCATGGGCAATACACTTACGCCTATGTTCAAGTTCACGGCTATTACCGCTCCCAAAGGACTCAACGGAAGGACAACCAGGAAGAATACGATGGTGTACAAGTACACCATCGCTTGCGTCAGGTCGCTACCCACGCTCGCCACGATCGGCGTCAACGCTCCATAGAGTACTAAACCCATGGTCAACATGAAGGGACTGAGCAACCACATAATCGTTATGTTCTGAATTGGCCACGCTGCCGCTTGTCTGCGCGATTCCGCGGTCAAATCGTCCGGCTCGACCGAATCGAGGTCACCGAGTACGGACACGTTTTGATAGTACGCGTAAACCCAAGGGAACGGAAGTATCGTGAAGAACGACAAAGGCAATATGATGAGTCCCAACCCGTGATGGTATCCCTGGATGGCCGCCACGCGCACGAAGCGGCGAATGGACCAATCCGGCGCGGCCGCCCCCGTCACGAAGTCATGAACCCCGCGCGCAAACATCGCATGCCAAGCCTTCATCCAAATGAACGCAGCGGCCGTTACAAACGAACCGGTTACTAATCGTGATTCCGCAAATGCGCCGTGGCTCATGTCGGTCCAAAAGAACAGCACCGCTAACACCAATGGGAGCGAGCCGACGTAGTACGTCGCGATCACCGAAATGGGCGCGGTTCGCATAACGTGCACCGCCTCTTCTATGAGGACGAGCGGTCCCACCATTTGGGCGCGGCGACGTTTCATGGATTTGGAAACCATTCGTTTTCCCAGATCAAGTGTTCATGAAATTCAGATGGAAGCCACAGAAGTCCACGGCCTGTCATGTATACGACCATCCAAACAACGACGAATCCGGTGACCAACTGCAGGCCGCGCCAAGCCATTGTAATCACCGGCTTCCGCGGTGCCGCGTTGACTGCAGTATGTCCCAGGCAATCCGCACACAATACCCGCCCGCCGTGCGCGGTCACACACTCCCGGCAATAATAGCGCGTGCACTCTAGGCATTGCGCCACTGCCTCCCGTCCACCGTGGTTGAAGCAGCGGAGTCCGGCGATTGTGGGGTTAGGGATGCTCATGATTCTTTGGCACCCGGCGTCGTTGTTTCAGAAGGACCCGTTTCCGTTGGGCGACCGGGTCGGCTTGCCGGTATCGCGAATCCCAGAGTCGCAAGGACAACGTTCACGGCAATCGTCGCGCCGCCGAGCAGCATTAAGTCTTTGCGCGCAATTTCGAAAATGATGATTTGTTCCGTGGATAGCAAAAACCAATACAGCGCCCAGTACAACGCCCGTGCGGTGACATAGTAGCTGGTGGCGGTAAGGAGTGCGCGATATGAAAAACTTAGGCGCTGATGCGTGTCTCGAAACTGCGCCATCAAGATGATCGCCCACACGGCTATCGTAAAGAATATCCAGATGCCGGGTGGAAACACATTCGGAGCGGCCATCGTTAGGCCTGCATAGGCCGCCTCCGCGTACAACGCCAACCAAGGGAGTCGGCGTCTGTGAGGGGGATCCGAACGGTCGGCCGCTTCGCCTGCCAACGGTATATGACGTGTGCTGAGATGCAACTCCACGCCGTCGTGATCGATTACGCCTTGCCGCATCGATACGGCATCTTCAATGGCTTGGGCGAATCGGCGTGCGGTGCGCAAACGTCCAACGTTCGCGACGAGCACTTCTCCACCGGGTGTTCGCATCCAACATCGCACTGATGCGCCCTGAAAAGTATTAATTAGAACGAGAACGAGAAGCCCGACAGCAACGAAGGCGCATATCACAGTGCCGACCAAGGCTGCGCCGATGGGGGATTGCGCGAACACGACGGCGAGTCCCGCTGCGCAGATGGTACCTACTAGTGCGCCTAGT
>JAJDAB010000417.1 GCA_029262095.1 Candidatus Hydrogenedentota bacterium | reverse complement strand
GCGCACGCCGCGTTCCGCCAATCGCCGCGCCAGCAAACAGTTCGCGGCATAGGTTCCACGGGTCTTCGCATCAGGGCCGTACAGGTCGAACGTGCTTTCCGGTTCGTCTGATATGTCCGTCAGCTCGGGCACGGACGTCTGCATTCGATAGGCCAGTTCATACTGTTCGATGCGTGTGACGATCTCTGGATCTTGGTATTCGGAATACGTCTTCTCGTTGAGTGCCGCGATATCGTCGAGCATCTTGCGGCGAATCGACTTGTTGACACCGGGCGGATCGGATAGGTAGAGCACGGGATCGCCGGAACCGCGAAACTTGGCACCTTGATATACCGACGGTAAGAAACCATTACCCCACAGGCGGTCATATAGCGGCTGACAACTCGGACGGCCGCTTCCGCGCGAACTTAGTGCGACAAACGAAGGTAGATCGCGGTTTGCCGAACCCAATCCGTACGAGACCCATGAACCCATACTCGGGCGTCCGGCAAGTTGAAATCCGGTCTGAAAAAAGGTCATCGCGGGATCATGGTTGATGGCCTCCGTGTGCATGGTACGGATAAAACACAACTCGTCTGCGACGCCTGCGATATTCGGCAACAATTCCGATATCCACGCACCGCCTTCGCCGTATTGTTTGAACTCGAAGATCGAAGGGGCTACCGGGAAACGTGCTTGCCCCGACGTCATCCCGGTCAAACGCTGTCCCATACGCACCGAATCAGGGAGATCCTCGTCGAACATTTTCTTCATTGCGGGTTTATAGTCGAAAAGGTCGAGTTGGGATGGCGCACCGGATTGGAAAAGATAAATGACGCGTTTCGCCTTCGGCGCAAAATGCGGGGCTCTCGGCAGAAATGGATCGCCACCCGCCGACGCAAATGCTTCCGGATTGATGAGTGAGCCCAGCGCGGCCGCGCCGATGCCCGTGGCACATTTGCCGAAAAACTGCCGCCGGTTAATATGGAGTTTTTGTTCGAGTCGTGGGTCCATCGATTTACTCTCTAGTAATGACTTCGTCAAGATTTAGCATCACGGATGCAAGCATCGTGTACGCCGCTAACTCCGGCGCTTGTATCGAAACGTCCGGTTCCGAATCGCCAACGCGAATCAAAGCCGCTGCATCATCTTTGTTTCGCTGAAAATGGCGCTTATACTCCGCGAGTCCATCGACGAGAATTGATTTCCGTTCCGGATCGAGGGTGGACGCAAGGGCAAGTTTGTAACCAAATGCCACGCGTGACTCGATGTCGTCGCCGCCATCGAGAATCATACGCTGTGCCAAATGACGCGAGGCCTCGATAAACGTCGGATCGTTTAGCAATACCATCGCCTGCATCGGGGTGTTCGTATTCTCCTGACGCATCGAACACATTTCGCGCCCGGCGGCGTTGAAGATTTGCATGCGTGGCGGTGGAATGGTCCTTTTCCAGTACGTGTACAGACCACGGCGATACAATTTGTCATCCGAATCGGGGATATAGAAGTTGGTGGCGAATTCTCCGCGGTCTTGAAACGTCAACGACGACCACATTTTGTCGGGTTGATATGGCCGTACGGACGGACCGCCGATTTCCGGATTCATTAGGCCGCTGACAAACAACGCTTGATCGCGGATCATCTCCGCGGGCAATCGGAACCGAGGCGCACGGGCCAACAAAATGTTCTCCGGATCATTTTCCAAGTGCTCTCCACGCACATGCGACTGCTGCCGATAGGTCGCACTCATCACAATCTTTTTCTGTAGTTCTTTCACATCCCAACCGGATTCCATAAAATTGGTTGCCAACCAATCCAGTAATTCCGGATGGCTGGGCGGAGTGCCTTGCGTACCGAAATCTTCACTCGTCTTCACGATGCCCGTACCGAAATACACTTGCCAGTAATGATTCACGCGTACCCGAGCCGTGAGTGGATGATCAGGATTCATGAGCCACTGCGCGAAGCCAAACCGATTCGCGGGCAAGGATGGGTCCAACTCACCCAATACTTCCGGTACGCTTGGGAACAGCTTCTCTGATTTGTCCGGCTGGTTATAGACGCCGCGAATCAACAAATTCGTGTCACGCGGCGTATTCAATTCACTCATTACCATCGTAGTCGGAATCGCGTCTTCAAAGTCCGCGAGCATTTTCTGCATACCGTCGATACGACGATTCTTTTCGTTCCACTCGCCATCCTGCATCCGATAGAGGCGTTGCAGTTCACGGCGCGCTTCTGCGCTTCGGGCTTCGGACGGCGTTTCGAGCTGATTCATCAAAGCGATTAGGCTTCGACCTTCGTCTTCTATAGCGCGAAAATAAAATTCGCTTTCTCCGCTGAAATTCACGACCTTAATCAGCAGGTCATGCTCGCCCGCGCCCATATAGAGCGAGACGAAGTCTTGGTCCGGAGCAGCGCCCCGGCCAACGTTTTTTGATAGCATGAGATCGCCGTCGAGCCAGACTTTTATGGCGTCGTCGCTGCCCAACGAGAGTCGAAGACTCGTGGGCACGTCCACCTCAATCGTACGGTGAAGATAATGCGCAGATTGCGGTGCTTCACCTAGCGGATTGACCTTGCCGTCCGTCCAATCAGGCTGTTCGGTCCAGGTTATGTCACCATACTTGCGTTCGGGGTCAAATCCTTCTTCCGGCGCGAGTTTGGCTTCAAAAAGCTTTTTACCTTCCTTTGCGTAGCGCGAATCGTTTATTGGTCCCGCATAATGCCAAGGGCTAAGCGTTGGCTTCGCCCACTGCGCGACATCGCCACTCGGCGACTGAGACAGCCGGAATCGGCCAATAGCGTGTTGCTTGTTCACGGATTCCTGTTTGATACGCACCGTGATCGTGTCGCCCGCTTCAATGCCGGCATCGTCAGCGAGGACGAAAACGGCCGTAAGCGGTTTGTGATCGTTCAATGAGTTTGTTGCCCAGCCGCTCTCGACGCGGTCGTCGATGGCGTTGCGAACGCTGTAGTCGCCCTCGCGCTGAGCCTCTTCCGCGATAGCGTCAACGACGCGAATCGATTCGATTTCACCTTCCGTGCCGAAGGGGATGCGATCGACTTCAAATCCGGAGACGACGATGTTTCCGTTGGCCGCGCGCCCGGGGCCGTTTTCGGCCAATCGTTCGTCGGTCAGGAGTTCCAGCTTTAGCGAACGAAACGCGCGGGGCGCTTCAAATGTAATGGAGTACACATCCTTGTCGGGATTGAGACCACCAACAAATAGCGATCCATCGTCCATGCGCTCAAACTCCGCGCCGTTTTCCGAGGCCAGCTTGGCGGGTTCGATGCGCTGCCAATCGAGAACGGAGAAAATGTCGACCAGATCGATTTCCCATTCCGCTTGGAGGGCATCAAGCCTCTCGTCTGGTGCGGTCAACTCTTCTTTTAGTGCGTCAATTTTCCCGTTCAACCGTGCGCGGCGCGCGAGGTCTTCTTCCGAGGGTACTTTGAGTAACGGGACGTCATTCCCCCGTTCACCCCCTTTACCATTCTCCGGAACGTTATTGAAGAAGGCGTAAAACTCATAGAATTCTTTCTGCGAAATCGGATCGAACTTGTGATCATGACAGCGGGAGCATTCCATCGTCAGCCCCATAAAGGCTGCACCCGTGGTGATAACCCGATCGACGACGTATTCCACCGCGTACTCTTCGGGGATGATGCCGCCTTCGCCATTGATTCGGTGATTCCGGTTGAACCCTGTGGCGACGCGTTGCGATAGCGTCGCATCCGGGAGTAAATCACCGGCCAACTGTTCGATCGCAAATTGATCGTAGGGCATGTTGTCGTTGAACGCGTCAATCACCCAATCGCGCCATAACCACATAAACCGTTTTGTGTCGCGTTGATACCCGTTGGTATCGGAATAGCGTGCGGCATCCAACCAGGGAAAGGCCATCCGCTCGCCATAGTGCGGCGAAGCCAATAAACGGTCGATCACTTTTTCATACGCCGACGGACTGTTGTCCAGCACGAACGACTCAACGTCCGCCGGGGTCGGAGGAAGTCCGGTGAGGTCGAGTGATACGCGTCGAATGAGGGTTTCTTTTGACGCTTCCGGAGAAGGTGAAAGGCCCTCGCGGTCCAACCGTTCTAGAATGTAGTAATCAATTTCATTGCGGCACCACCCGGAATTTGAAACGGACGGTTGTGGCGTCTTCGTCGGCGGTATGAATGACCAGTGACCTTCCCAAGGCGCGCCCTGTTCTATCCAGGCTTTGAGGGTCGTGATGTTTTCGTCTGTTAGCTTTGCATGAAAGTCCTGGGGCGGCATCCGCTTATCAACGTCACCGTGCGTGATTCGCTGAAACAATGCGCTCTTGGCTGGGTCGCCCGGAACGACTATATCCAGTTCATCGTCCGTCTTACCGAATAGGCCGTCTTGCGTATCGAAACGAATGTTTTTCTCTCGCGCTTTCTCATCAGGGCCATGACACGCAAAACACTTGTCCGCGAGAACAGGGCGAACATCGTGATTGAATTGGATGGTATCTTGGGCGTAGCCGGTTCTTGATACGAGCAGGGCAAACGAAATTATTGTGAGTCTGAGTCCCAGCGAACGAGTCACTGGGTAGCACCTGAGCACCATGAAAAACTCCTTCGCGAACATGAAAACTGGTCGCAGATCGAATTCTATTGGAACGCGGTATTCGAATCAATGAGAACGTCGGCGCATTGACCATGCAACAGCCTGCAGGTTTCAGCGCGTCTGGACGCGCCTACGCGGCGATATGCTAATGTGAAGCAGTCAGATGCGGAACCATTCAGGCAGTCAATTTGAGATTGGATAGGTAGATGCTACGTCGTCTCTTCAACGTCGGACTATTAATCCTCGGCAGCATGATATATGCCGAAGCCGATACCCATTCGTTGCTCTGGGGTGAGAACGGAGAGCGCTGGACACCGGAGAGTCGTCTTCCAGACTTTTCTTTCGCGGGGTACCATCGCGGTGAAACCCCGCTTCCCGAACGACCCATCACCCACAATGTCCGTGATTTCGGTGCGGTTGGTGATGGACAACACGATGATAGCAAAGCGTTTCTTCGCGCTATTGCGGAAGTGCAGCGCGGTGTGATTCGAATACCGGAAGGCCGTTATCGCATCACGCATAAGCTGGTGATCAAAAAACCAGGAATCGTGCTTCGGGGGGACGGACCATCAAAAACGGTTCTATACTTTCCGATTACGTTGAACGATGTCGAACCAAACTGGGGCGCCACGACCAGTGGCCAGCGCACATCCAACTACTCCTGGTCAGGCGGTTTCATCTCAATTGAGGGAAACTTTCAAAGCGACTTGTTAACGACCATCGCAGCACCGGCCGATCGTGGTGCAAACATTGTAAATGTCGAAGATTCATCGAACATGTTCGTCGGCCAAGAAGTCGAATTGCGTCAAGTCGACGATGAGAATAACAGCCTCGCGAACCATTTATACTCTGAAGATCCCCGAATCGGTTTGGAGAAACTCAATGGCCGAGTTCGCGCGTCGCAGGTCACGAAGATTACAAACATTGATGGAACCAATCTTACATTTGATCGTCCGTTACGCTGCGACGTGCGCGCGGGCTGGAAACCGGCAATCTATCGATTCGATCCGACTGTAACCAAATCGGGCATCGAGGGAATCCGATTCGAATTCCCCAACACTGCATACGAAGGACATTTTTCGGAACTCGGTTTCAACGCCTTCACGATTCGCAGAGCCGCACACTGCTGGTTACGGAACGTTCACATTCACAACGCGGACAGCGGCGGTTTCGTCTCTGGCGTATTCAATACAGTCGATGGCATCGTCTACACATCGGATCGCGACGAGGATAAATCCCGTCAATCCACCGGACACCACGGCGTAACCCTCAGCGGCAACGACAATCTGTTCACGAATTTCAATTTCCAGACCACGTTTATCCACGACCTCACCGTGAGTCGCTGTGCTGGAAACGTCTTTTCAAATGGACGCGGCGAAGATCTCGCGCTCGATCATCACCGCCACGCGCCCTACGAGAATCTGTTCACCGATATTGATGTTGGCCGCGCCACGCGCGTTTGGCGTTCCGGTGGCGGCAAGGACCTCGGTGCCCATTGCGGCGCGCGTGGGACGTTTTGGAATATTCGCGGCGACCAGAACATTGCGCCACCTGATGCCAAGTTTGGTCCGTGGTCCATGAATTTTGTCGGCGTGGAAATGCCGGTGGATCCACAAACAGAATTTGATAGCCGTTGGTTTGAACACACGGCGTCGCCGGTAACCCAACCGAAGAATCTTCATGAAGCGCAGTTGAAAAGGCGACTGAGCCAATAAAACCAGAGCTCCGGACGGGCCAAGTGGTATCATTGACCAAGCACACCACGTGATCACCGGAGTCCTCATGAATTCTCCCCCGCACACCCAAGAATCGTTTTCGGCCTGCGATCTGCTTGAACGCCTTTCGGTCCCGAATATTCCGTTGCACGATCGTCAAGCGCTGCCGATGTCCGTTCAAGAAATGGAGCAACGCGGCTGGGACGAGGTGGACGTCGTTTTCGTCACAGGAGACGCGTACATCGATCACCCAAGTTTTGCGATGGCGATCTTGGGACGCGTCTTGGAAGCCGGGGGCTTTCGCGTAGGGATGGTCTCGCAACCCGATTGGGAAAACGTTGATGACTGGCAACGGTTTGGTCGACCGCGCCTTTTCTACGCCGTCAGCGCGGGTAACATGGACTCGATGATTAACCACTACACCGCCAACCGAAAAGTGCGCAACGACGACGCTTATTCTCCGGGCGGGCGGATTGGTTTACGGCCCGACCGCGCCACGCTTGCGTATGTTCAGCGGGCGCGGCAGGCGTACAAAGGGGTGCCGGTGATCGCCGGTGGCGTTGAAGCATCGTTGCGCAGATTGGCTCACTATGATTATTGGTCGGACAAAGTCCGCCGTTCGATATTGCTCGATTCAAAAGCGGATCTCGTAGTATACGGGATGGGTGAGGACATCATCCTCGAAATTGCCCGGCGATTGGATGCCGGCGAGCCGGTGCAGTCGCTACGCGATATGCGCGGCGTCGCCTATGCCACGGGCGCTTCAGAAGCACCGCCGGAAGACGCGATCACACTTCCGAGTTATGAAGAAGTCTTGGCCGACAAGCCGGTGTTCGCGGAGGCCACGAGAATCATTCACAACGAAACGAATCCATTTAACGCCCGACGATTGGTTCAGTATCACGCGCAACGCGCGGTGGTCTGCAACACGCCCCGTTTTCCAATCAGCCAAATCGCGATGGACCGCATCTACGGTTTGCCGTATACGCGAAAACCGCACCCGAGTTACACGGACCCTATCCCGGCGAGCGAAATGATCAAGGATTCGGTGACGATCATGCGGGGCTGTTTTGGTGGTTGTACGTTCTGCTCGATCACGGCGCATCAAGGCCGCGTTATTCAGTCGCGCAGCCACGAGTCGATCATCGGCGAGATTAAAGAGATGGCGACAGACCCGACATTCAAAGGGACGGTCAGCGATATCGGCGGACCGACTGCGAATATGTATCAAATGAAATGCAGTAAGCCAGAAGTCGAAGCCGTCTGCCGTCGGCAATCGTGTGTCCACCCCAAGATTTGCAAACTGCTCGGGACGGATCACGGCCCACTGGTGCAGTTGATGAAAGATGCCCGAGGGGTCGACGGCGTCAAACGCGTGATGGTGGCGAGCGGCATCCGAATGGATCTTGCGCGACGGTCGCCGGAGTACATGCGCGAACTAACTCGCCATCACGTAGGCGGCCGCTTGAAAGTCGCGCCGGAACATACCGACCCGAATGTATTAGACATGATGCGAAAACCTACGGGTGACGACTTCGAAAAATTTACGGAATCGTTCAATGAGGAATCGAAGAAAGCGGGCAAGAAGCAGTACATCGTCCCGTACTTCATTGCGAGCCATCCGGGCAGCGATCTCGACGCCATGATTCATCTCGCGGAGATGCTCAAAAGGACCGGTTATCGACCCGATCAGGTTCAAGACTTCATCCCCGCGCCCTTGGACGTGGCGACCGCAATGTATTACACCGGTATCGACCCTTTCACAAAGAAGCCTGTCCACATCGCGAAACATCTTCGCGATCGAAAACTGCAACGAGCGTTGATGCAATTCTTCAAACCGGAGAGCTATTTTGAAGTGCGCAAAGCGTTAATACAAGCGAAACGTACGGACTTAATCGGCGATGGCTGCGATTGCCTAATATCTTCAACGCCGCCACCGGAAGCACTCGAGCGACGGCGCAATGACGCTAACCAGCGATTTCGTGGCGAGTACGTTCACACCATTCCAGCCGGTACCCAGAAGAAAGAAAAGAAAAAGATCTCTCGGAACAAGCCGGGCCCGGGTTACCGCCCCAACTCAAAGAGAGCCCGTTAACCCCCGCTTCAAGGGTTGGTGTAAGTTTCCGTCAGAATAGATCGCTCGCTGGCCTCGAAACCATCGCACCAACGCCGCATCAACACTCTCGTTCGCCTGAACGTCACGCTCGATTAGGCCCAGGTCTTGTGCACGGATGAGACGTTGCACTTGCTCATCGCGATCACGATCCAGCCCGACCAATTCGGGATTTTCGAGCGAGGGCGGCACCGCGACGCAATCCCATTCCGGCTTTTCATAGCTAATAGAAAAGTTTAGAACCCAGCTATACCGATGAATGAAATCGCGTGTGGACTCGCCACGGGCGTCTATAGGCACCGCGACAAAAACGA
The DNA here is from genome assembly GCA_029262095.1 of Candidatus Hydrogenedentota bacterium. Lineage (GTDB taxonomy): Bacteria > Hydrogenedentota > Hydrogenedentia > Hydrogenedentales > SLHB01 > JAJDAB01. The sequence goes on along the minus strand of JAJDAB010000417.1, from coordinate 553 downwards.
GATCGAGCTCCATGGCTCGTACGTCCTTCGAGTACGTATAGAAACTCGCGATCGATCGATCGATCACTGGCCAGGTTTCCATAGAAACTTCGGCACCGGGCCAGACCGTATTGATCGCAGAAGGCAACAGCGCGTCATACGGCGGCATCGCTAACACACGAACTAGTTCGCCACCGTTTAACAGCTCGACTACGTGCGGGATCGCAACGGGGAGCGGGCCAGTATCATCTAGCGAAACGGAGGTTCCCAGTATTGTTGACGCAACATCTTCCGCGATGCGTTTGTGCCCATCCATATTTGGATGAATTTCGTCGCTCATGAAGAGGTCGAATTCGAGCTCGCCCTGATCTCGAATGGACTCAAAGGAACCAAAACAGTCGACAACGGGGACTCGCTCTGCCTCCGACACGTCCCGAACAACGGCAACGTATTCCTTGAGCTTCGCAATCGGAAGTTCTTCCGTATCACGAACCGAATTGGGTGTGCAAAGTAGCACTTCTGCGCCGACTGCTCGGCATTGGTCCACGATTGAATTGAGATTCGCACGATATTC
>JAJDAB010000416.1 GCA_029262095.1 Candidatus Hydrogenedentota bacterium | reverse complement strand
GCGGTGCGCATGGAGCGGCACCAGGCGAATGCCCTTGCATTGGCGCGGCATTTGGAGTCGAGTGGCTTGGCTCGGTGGGTCAGGTATCCCTATCTGGAATCGCATCCTCAATATGACCTTGCATGTAAGCAAATGTCGGGCGGGTCCGGCATTGTGACCGCCGAGTTAGACCGATCGCCGGATTCGATTCGGATGTTTCTCTCGTCGTTGCGACTATTTGTACTGGCGGAGAGTTTGGGGGGGATCGAATCGCTCACGTGTCATCCGGCGTCGATGACGCACGCCTCGGTGCCGAAAGCGACACGCGAAGCAGTCGGCATCACGGATACCCTCGTCCGTTTTTCGGTCGGAATTGAACATGTCGACGACCTCATCCAAGACGTCGATCAAGCGCTTGCGGCGACGTGATTGCAGGACGATGACCACGACTAAACACCGCAATCTCTTGACGGATCCCCTGTGGCGTGCGGAAGATTTAGGTAAACCGATTCCCGATTCTCCGGATGCCGTTTCTGTTGCGTTGCCGACATGGGATCAAGTCGTTGGCTATGAAGAAGGCCGCACGGAGATTCTCGAGGCGTTGTCGAGCGGGTATCCACGATTTTGTGTGCGTCCTTCCGTCCAAGAATTGTTCGACACGTGTGTCGACCGGTTTGGGCGTTCTGGTGATGTCGCTTTTGCGTTTCCTTCCGAAACCGTGGCGCAACGTTGCTCCGCATATATTGAGCGGCACACCGGGGCACAGGCACGGATTGAGCACTATGGTGATGCTGGCGTAGTTGCGGTAATCGCGCCTGAGGAAAGCGGAGAGACGCTCAAGGCGTTTTGGCAACACACGGGGGAAATCGTCAGTTCTCGCCGATCGCGAGCTGCGATCCAGGGTACAACATCGGACGTGGACGCGCCGGATGCGGATCGCGAAATCAGAGAACGGATCGCCTTGTGGACCGGAGCACTGGCCGACGACGTATTTCTATATCCGTCCGGCATGGCGGCGCTTGCCGAGGCGCAACGCATGATGCACGCGATTCGACCTCAGCGTAAAAGTGTGCAGCTTGGATTTCCGTATGTGGATTTGTTGAAGCTTCAAGAGAAGATTGGTCCAGGCGTCCATTTCTTTCCTGCGATTGATGAGCAGTCACTCGGTCGGGCAATCGAGCTGTTGAACACAGAAGAAGTTTGCGGACTCTTTACCGAGTTTCCGGGTAATCCGCTGTTGCGTTGTCCGGACGTAGAGGCGTTGGGCGCGGCGATTCGACGAAACGGCGGTTTGTTCGTCATTGATGAAACGATAGGGTCGTTCGAGAATGTTGATTGCTTGCCTGCCTGCGACATGATCATGACCAGCTTGACGAAGTTCGTATCCGGGGTCGGGGATGTCATTGCAGGATCGCTGGTGTTGAACTCGGAGTCGGCGAACTACGATGAAATGCGTGCATATCTTTCCACTCATTTCGAACCGCTGCTGTGGGGTGACGATGCCGTTGCACTCGCGAAGAACTCGCGGGATTACCCGGAGCGTATGGCTGCGATAAACAAGAATACCGAAGCGCTTGCGGACCACTTGTATGGTCACTCCGCGGTTGAGACGGTAATGTATCCAAAATATGCCCATGCTGCGGCCTACGAGCGTTTGATGAAGCCGGGCGGTGGCTATGGTGGCTTGTTGAGTGTGGTCACCAAAGACGGGGCAAGGACGGCGCCATCGTTTTATGACCGGTTACGCGTCAGTAAAGGGCCGAGTCTTGGGACGAACTATACGCTAGCGTGCCCGTTTACTCTGCTCGCGCACTTTAACGAACTCGAGTGGGCCGAATCGCTGGGTGTATCGCGTTGGTTGGTTCGCGTATCGGCGGGATTGGAACCGGCCGAAGACTTGATTCAACGGTTTGACGAAGCGCTCAACCGAAATTAGTGGCAGACTTGCGGAGATCGCCTCGCCTATGTGTAGACACGTAGCGATTTTTCAATTGTTCGCGGTAGCACTCATCGCAACAGGCTGCACGCCGAGTGTTCATGATGCTGCGCTTCGGGCGGATGTAGAGATCGTCGAATCGCTGTTGAATGCGAATCCATCTCTAGTGAATCTTAGGGCTGGGCGTGGGAAGACTCCGTTGCATCAGGCCGTAACGAGCGGCCACGAGAGAACGGACGAGTTGATCACATTGCTGTTGGCACGCGGTGCCGATCCAAATGCGCAAGACGAAACCGGCATGACACCGCTTCACGTTGCGGCGGGGTGGACCACACGGAGCCGGGCGACGCTCCTGGTTGATGGCGGCGCCGATGTTGATGCCCTGGATGCGCTTGGGAATTCCCCTTTGCACGAGGCCGTCCTACAAGGACGAGTTGCGATGACCCATCTGCTGTTGAAACTGGGTGCAAACCCCAAGTTGTCGAACGTGTCGGGGGAGACGCCGCTTGAGCTTGCGGAAAACGGGGGGGGCGAGCGAATTATTGGGATGATTCAGGCGCAATTGACTGGAAAATAGGGGCTTATGCGGATTGTGGATAGATTGGGTATAATGCTGCCGGTCAACTATTGACGAATTGCTCGTAGCTGCCCATGACACTTTGGGTTATAGCAAAAAAATACGTTGCACAATCGGGAGTCTCGGCAAATACGATGGGAATCGATCAGGGACCGGTTGAGATCTATACGGATGGCGGTTGCGAGCCGAATCCGGGAACCGGCGGATGGGGGGCGATCCTGCGGTTCGGGGATCGTGAGAAAGAATTGAGCGGGGGACAGCTCGACACGACGAACAACCGCATGGAGCTTACTGCGGCGGTTCGAGCGCTGGAGGCGCTAAAGCGTCCAAGCGACGTTGTGCTCTTCACTGATTCTAAGTACGTGAAGAACGGAATCGTCTCTTGGATTGCGAATTGGAAGAAACTCGGTTGGAAGCGCAAGGACGGTCCGTTGAAAAACGTCGACCTTTGGAAAGAATTGGACGAGCTCAATCAGGAACACAATGTGGACTGGCGTTGGCTGAAAGGCCATGCGGGCCATCCGCTGAACGAGCGATGTGATGAATTGGCATCAGAGGCCATCGAACGTCTCGGCCAAGAAGGGTAATCGCGGTACCAACCGATGAGTCACGCACCTTCCACAGCGTCTCGACCGCTCGCTCGCTTAAACCTGTACCTTATCCTGATATTGATGGGGTTGTCGGGAATGTTGTTCGCGCAACAGCTTCCCAATCCTACCTTGCGTGCGGTGGTTGTACTGTTGGCCCTGAGTGCGCCGTTGTTTGCTGGAGGACATCTCCTCGCGCGCCTTGAGTCTGGCGGTTATGCCCGGTTTGTGCTGGGTGCCGGAGTCATCATGTTGGTGCTGGGAGCAATCGGCACTATGGCCCAGTTCCCCGAAATTGTATCGCCGGCTGATGATGTCGTCGCCGTTGCAGGGGAGGAGGAAACCCCCGAGGTCGTCCTGAATTTCTCTCGTTGGTTGGGTATGTTGAGCCTGATTCTTGGCGTGGTTGCGATTTTGCTGATTGTTGCACGCCGTGAATGGCAGATCGATGAGCTTGGTCACCGGTTTCAGTCGTTGGCCGAGCATATGAGCGAAGGCTTTCTACTCTCGGACTCCGATGGAACGATTACGATCGTGAACAAATCGTTATTGGAGATGACAGGCTTTACGGAATCGGATCTGGTCGGCCACCAGATTGAACGATTGCTCGCCGAAAACAATCTGAAGCCGGAAATTATCAGTAAGACCGACAGCGGGGTGATCGAGGTACACGTTGCGGCCTCCCTGCCCGCTGGTGACCGGTACTTCTGGGTGAGCAATGTACCCGTCGAAGACACCAAAGGCACACAACGTGGCAACATTGCTACCGTGCGGGACATGACGGAGCATCGTCGCATGGCCGAACAGATTGAAGGTTATGCTGAAGAACTTGAACAGCTCGTTGAAGATCGCACCAAGAAACTAGCGCGATCGGAGCAGCGGCTGCGGGACTTATTGCTCCAGATGAGCGAGAGCGTTGTGACTGTGGATGACGAGTTCGTAATCCGATTTTTCAACAACCGGTTCTGCGAAATGGTTCAAGTTTCGCCTGATGATGTTCGCGGTCGGAGCTTGTTGGAATTCCTTCCCGGGACGGATCGAACAACGCTCGAGGACGGTTTTAGCGGGACGCAAGCCGGTTCGGGTTCACGCATAGAATTGGATGTGTTGCGTGCCGATGGGACACACATTGCCGCTTTGTTGGCGCGAGCGCCGTTTCTCACGGATCAACCTGATACTCCTCGGTATTCCATCGTATTGACGGATGTCGCCGAATTGAAAGCGATGCAACGGACGTTGCAAGAACATGCACGTGAATTGGAGACGGCGAATCGGGAATTGCTCCAATTGGACCGTGCGAAAGACGGATTCTTGACGAACGTGTCACACGAATTACGAACGCCATTAAGTACGATCCGAGGGTACTTGGAGATGCTGCGGTCAGGCAGTCTCGGCGAAGTTGCGGAGGGTCAGTTGGGGGCCGTGGATGTCATGGTGCGCAACACGGAGCGCCTGAGCACCCTGATCGCGGAGATGATTAGCTTCAGCCGGATGCAAATAGAAGGGGTTCAGCTACACACCAGTTTGTTCACGCTGGACAATTTGCTCGATGAATCGATTGCTTCGGCAAAACCGGAATCGTTGCGGCGTGGAATCGAACTGCGTTTTGAAGAATCAACTCTATCGCCGATTGTTTGGGGTGATTCTGAGCGCATCGGTCAGATCGTATCGATATTGCTGTCGAATGCAATTAAGTTCTGCAATGACGGGGGTGTGGTGAACGTTTCCGCGAGATGCGATCTCGAAGGTGACGTCAAGATCGCTGTCCGCGACAACGGTATCGGTATTCCCCAAGGCCAACAAAATCGAATCTTCGACAAGTTTTACCAGGTAGACAGTGCATTGAACCGGCGATACGAGGGGGCGGGAATCGGCTTGTCAATCGCAAAGAGCTTGGCCGAAGCACATGGCGGTCGAATCGATTTAGAGAGCGTGGTAGGGGACGGGAGCACATTTACCCTCGTCTTGCCGAACGCCGTATTCGATTCAGCGCTGTCTGTCGATTCGATGAGTCTTGAAGCCGTGCCGGTGCTGTTGGTCATTGAAGAAGGCGGCGTTCGAAATGCACTGCGCGATTTGCTCGTTCGAAACGGTGCCTCGGTGGTGGCGTGCTCGACTTCGTTCGAAGGCGTCCGGAAGGCGGCGGATCAAAACCCCGCCATCGTCATCGCCTCGAAGCGATTGCGCGAACTGAGCGGCACGACGTTGATCCAGAATATCGCGCAGGAAATGCCGCGTGATGCTGTGAAGGGCATTGTTCTCGTCGATGCTGCAAGCAAAGACGCAGGCGATTTTTTTGGTGCCATCGCACCGGGCGTGGTCAGCCTCTCAAAACCGTTCTCACCGTCCGATGCTTTGCAG
>JAJDAB010000415.1 GCA_029262095.1 Candidatus Hydrogenedentota bacterium | reverse complement strand
TGGAAGGTGACCCCCGAAGAAGTGGGCCAGGCTTGTGCCACGGTGCTCCGCACGGCGCCCGGCACCCTGATCAGTGAGCTCGAGATCCGTCCGCAAATGCGACCGCCCAAGAAATAGCGCCAGGAACTATTTCGTGCCATAATTTATGCATGTAAGCATTATTATTATTAAATGGCTCTCGCTTTAAGCCTTTACAGTGAAATAATTTGCGGCTATACTTGTATCGTAATTGATGATCGCTACGTCAATTGACATGGGGAGGAGTACGAGGCGTTCCTTTTTGGATCATACTCCGCTTAAGTCTATGAAGTGTAACTGTTTAGCAGGATCTGAACTGGCCTCTTCAAATTTCGTGGCAACTCCAATGATCGGTTGCTTGACTTCGTGATCTCAGAGGCGTACGTTAGCCGAATTTATTGTTTGGCCCAATCGGCCGATATAGCAAAAGAGGGTGTCCGCGGAATGATGAGTGGACGGACATTCTTTGACGGCAAAACACTCGTCGAATGAAGTCGTTGAATGCAATCCGGAATGGCCAGTGACGAAGAAATTTCGCTACCGCTGGTGCTTGATAGTGCTTCCCCTTTTTGTACGCGCATCGATGTTCAAAAAATCGCGCGTGCGCGATTTTGCTTTTCAAATTCTTCCCAACCGAAACAAGTTGCCGCTTTAACGGCAGACCTGACCGCTGACCATGCCTACTGCAACAACTGAGCCAACGCCATCCGAGTCGCCCGCCTCAGGCGGCCCCATCATCAACGATATGGTGATCAAGGTCGCCACGGAAAATGGTTCAGGGAGTCAATCCTCGAATCTCATTCTGCTTCGATCGTTGTTCAACATGGGCGTACCGGCGAGCGGTAAGAATCTATTTCCATCGAATATCCAGGGACTGCCCACGTGGTACACGATTCGCGTGAACGAAGACGGGTGGATGGCACAACGCAATCACGTCGATATGCTGGTTGCGATGAACGCGAAGACGGTGGTGGATGACCTCGCCGAACTGACGCCCGGCGCCATTGTGATTCTAAACGAGAATCTTTCGCATTTTGTCACGCGCGACGATTTGAATGTTCATCTTGTGCCGTTTAACGCACTCGTCAAAGACATCGTCAAAGACGCCAAACTAGGTAAGTTGGTGGTGAATATCTTGTACGTGGGCGTCGTGGCTTGGGTGCTGGGCATTGACATGGAAGCCCTAGAACAGGGCGTCGATTGGCAATTTGCAGGCAAAGCCAAAGCGGCCGAGCTGAATAAGAAGGCGCTTCAACACGGCTTCGAATGGGCGCGCGCAAATGCCAAGGCCAAAGAACACTTTGCTGTAAGACGATCCGACGCCGCGAAGGGTCAGATGATGATCGAAGGCAATGAAGCGGCGGCGATGGGATTGATGTTCGGTGGCGTTACGTTCGCCGCGTGGTATCCCATTACACCGAGCAGTAGCCTGTGCGAATATTTGGCTGGTTACATGAATGAGCACCGCCGCGATCCGGATAGTGGTAAAGCCACGTATGCCATCGTGCAGGCCGAGGACGAGCTTGCGTCAATCGGTATGGTTGTCGGCGCGGGTTGGACCGGCGCACGATCATTTACGTCAACCTCCGGGCCGGGCATTTCGCTTATGTCGGAGATGGTGGGGTTAGCCTATTTCGCCGAAGTCCCGGTTGTCATTGTCGATGTCCAGCGCATGGGGCCAAGCACGGGATTGCCAACGCGGACCTCACAAGGCGATATCGGAAAGGCGTATCAACTTTCGCATGGCGATTGTAAACATGTCCTATTGATTCCTGGCAATGTAAAAGAGTGCTTCGAGTTTGCATACGAATCTCTCAACCTTGCCGAGGAATACCAGACGCCCGTCTTTTTAATGTCGGATTTAGACCTCGGTATGAACAAATGCCTGTCCGAGCCTTTCGAAATGCCGGAAGAGCCGATCCGACGTGGCAAAGTCCTAACCGCGGAAGACTTGGACCGCGTAGGAGAATTTGCGCGATACCGCGACGTAGACGGTGACGGCGTATGCTATCGCACGCTGCCGGGCACCAATCACGACGCCGCCGCATATTTCACTCGCGGAACCGGCCATACTGAAACGGCTGCGTACTCCGAGAAGTCTGACAATTGGCAGCAGAATATGGATCGATTGATTCGGAAGTTCGATACAATTCGGGAACACGTTCCACAGCCCATTACCGAGTTGTCCGGAAAGGGCGGCGTTGGAATTATGGCCTACGGTTCAAGCGACGACGCGGTCCAGGAAGCGCGACATTATTTGGCGCAGCGGCACGCGATGGAAACGTCTTATTGCCGGGTTCGCGCGTTACCCGTCAATGGCCAGGTTCGCGAATTTGTCGATCAGCATGAAATCGTGTACGTGGTCGAACAAAATCGCGATGGCCAAATGGCCGCGATCTTGCGATCGGAATACCCGGAACTCGCGACGCGTTTAATTAGCGTCGTACATTACGATGGTATCGCCATTGATGCGGAGAGCATCGTCAATGGCATCATGGCATTGGCCAGTCGAGGATAGGGACCACGGATGACCCCAAGCACCGCTTCCGCCGAAAAGCAAGCCCCGCAAAAAGGCCCGAATAAGAATCGCATAGGGCTTACGATGCAAGATTACAAGGGGGCCGCATCGACGCTATGTGCGGGTTGTGGTCACGACGCGATTACCAGTTCGATTGTGAAAGCGTTCTTCGAAATGGATATTCCGCCGCATCAAGTGGCGAAATTGAGCGGAATCGGATGTTCCAGCAAGACGACCAACTATTTCTTCAATACTTCTCATGGATTTAACTCCGTTCACGGGCGTATGGCGACGATCGCCACCGGCACGGCGATTGCCAATCGCAACCTGGTGAATATTGGTGTGAGTGGGGATGGCGACACCGCGTCAATCGGCCTCGGTAATTTTTCGCATATGATACGGCGCGAAGTTCCGATGGTGTATATCCTCGAGAACAACGGCTGCTACGGTCTGACCAAAGGTCAATTTTCCGCAACTGCGGACAAGGGTTCCCATAAGAAGGGCGGAGAAGTCAATTCGAACACGCCCATCGATTGTTGCGCGCTCGCGATTGAAATGGGATGTGGCTTCGTCGCGCGGTCGTTTTCCGGCGATCCCAAACAAGTGCGAACGCTCCTCAAGGCCGCATTGGCCCACGGCGGCACAGCGCTTATCGACATCCTTTCGCCGTGCGTGACATTCAACAATCACGAAGGCTCAACCAAGTCATACTCGTATGCCAAGGCACACGAGGATCCGTTGCACGACATCAGTTTCATTCCGAATTACGAACAAATCGAAGTCGATTATGAAGCCGGAGCGATGCAGGTCGTCACGTTGCACGATGGTTCTGCGATCACGTTGCGCAAGTTAGATTTAGACTACGACGCGACAAACAGGTCGAGCGCGCGTAAATTGCTCGATGCCGCGCGCGATGAGACGCTTTTCTACACGGGCCTGTTGTACTACAACGACAAGAGCTCTACGATTCAGGACAACCTTGATCTCGTATCTGAACCACTGGCCACCTTGCCCGAATCGTTGGTTTGTCCGGACCGAAAAGTATTCGATTCACTCATGGACTCTTTTCGCTAGTCTGGTTCCGCCTTGTTGACCCGTGCGAACGCACGTATACTTCCGTTCGTCCGAATCGTGCGCTGACCACATTTTGGTCCTCAATGGAATACATCTTGGTTGCAAGTGGTCGCGATAGATTCATGACCCCGGCCAAGGTGGATCTTGGCTCTGCCGTTATTGAGGCAAGCACTCGGAAGAAAAACAAACTTGGAGATTGAAGGAATGGTGGAAAATGTCGCCATTATTGGCAGTGGTCCAGCCGGCTACACCGCCGCACTGTACGCAGCGCGGGGAAATCTCGAACCGGCCTTGTTCGAGGGGGAGTTCAGCAAGGACATTCTCCCGGGTGGCCAATTGATGACAACAACGGAAGTCGAAAACTATCCCGGGTTTCCAGAAGGCGTGACCGGACCCGACATGATGGCGCTGTTCAAGAAACAAGCCGAGCGGTTTGGCACGCGCATCATCTCAAAGACCATAACCAAAGTGGATTTCTCCGTATATCCGTTGAAGTTGTACAGCAACGACGAAGAGTTCGAGGCGAAGACGGTCATCATTTCGACCGGTGCCGACGCGAAATACCTTGGCCTTCCATCCGAGGAGACGTACATGAACAATGGCGTCTCTGCTTGCGCAACATGCGACGGGGCGCTACCTCGATTTCGCGATCAACCCCTGGTGGTGGTCGGCGGCGGCGACACGGCGATGGAGGAAGCGCTTTTCCTTACGAACTATGCGAGCAAAGTCCACATCAGTCACCGGCGCGACCAGTTCCGGGCGAGCAAGATCATGGCGGACCGCGTACTGGCCAGCGACAAGATTCAACCCGAATGGAATACGGTTGTGGATGAGGTGTTGGGCGCCCCGGATAAAGGCGTGACCGGCGTGCGAATCAAGGATGTCAAGAGCGGTGAGACCCGGGATATTGAGTGTACAGGCTATTTCTCCGCGATTGGCCACAAGCCAAATACAGACCTGTTCAAGGGTATCTTGGATATGGATGAAACAGGCTATCTCATCACCCAGCCCGACA
>JAJDAB010000414.1 GCA_029262095.1 Candidatus Hydrogenedentota bacterium | reverse complement strand
GCCTCGAATCTCAGGATCATAGACCGCATAGGCGAAATCATCGCACAGTACGAACTAACTTTCGCGCGCTTCGTACCAACGTTCGATCATTAGGTTTGCCGCTTCGAGTTCGTGCGGCTTCATTCGGTGCCACATGGCTTTTGCGTGTTGTTCGCCCACTTTCTCGCCACGTTGCGCGGCGAGTGAAAACCACATGAATGCGCGCGCACGCTCTTTACGCGCACCCATCCCGCGAAAATACATAAATCCTAGCGCCAACTGTGAGCGCGCATGCCCGTGATCAGCGGCTTGCACAAACCACTCGATCGCTTTCGTGTAATCCCTGCGCTTTGCGCTTCGATTGAAGAATATCCGCCAACGTGATGCCCCGAGCATGTGCAGGTGACCCAACGCGTACAACGCTTCAGTGTGCTTCGTCTTAGCCGCGACGAGAAGCGATTCCTCACACGCCTCTGGGTCGGACTCCACAAGCGTTGCGGCGCGCTGATATGCCGCGATCGAGTCGGCGGGCTGCTCAGGCGCTGCATGGGGAACGACAAATTTCTCGCCACAATGACCGCAAAATCCAGGCGCGCCCACCCAGCGTTTCGGAATGCGCAATCCCTCGCCGCAATGGTCGCACTTTAGTAACAGCGGCTTCGGCGCTTTCGGGCCGTCGTTCTCTGGATCAAGCACGATTTCGAAATCGGACTGGCCGGGAAAATCGAATATCGCTTGCGTTGGCGCCATAGGTTTAAAACTCACAGAAAATCGGCCCGGAAGGTCCTTTTCCAGGCACATCAAGGATTAGTATGACAGTTTTCTCACTCTTAGCAAAAGTCGACCGAGGACCGGCGATTATGGAGTTGGGACCAACGGTGCACTCGAATCATAGTGAAACCTATGTGTGCTTCAACCGTTAGCCAACGATTCTCAAGAATCTCCTTCGCCATCGTGATCGTTTTGCTTGGTGCAGCCTCAACCGCTGGAGCACGAGGTGGCGACCCTGGACTCATCCAGATCGTGGGGGATGAATTCGAGACCGTTTCTGAGTTTCTGAATGCCCTCGTTCAACTCGAATCGGCGTTGCTCGAGCGCAACGATGCCCGCGCGGTTTTCGCCGCCACCTACCGAGTGTTGACCACACACGCAAATGGCGACCTGGAGACTGGCCAGTTCGAGGATACGCAGTGGGCGACTGCCCTTTCGTCTGCAAGAGGTCTACGTCGACACTCCCGTGACGCTAAACGATGGAACGCCCGCGACCGCGATGGGAATTTCCCAAATGGATATCACGTTCGGCGAGTTCAATGTAAACTGCGTGATGCCGAATTATGTCGTCACTAAGCCGGGTTTAAGTATCGCGATTACCGACGCGGACCAAATCGACAAGGTACCATTTATCGAGCCACACTCGGATCATGTTCGACCAACAGAGCCTCCGCTAGAATAGCCGCATGGCATGCAAGGCCGGTAGTGCGCCCGCTACTTATTCGCGATCTATGTATCCGACGATCGGAAGCGTCACCGTTGAAGCTTCTTTCCCCGTCACACTGATCAAGAGCTCACCGGCGATCGGCCCCAGACGATCTGGGGTCAAATACGTTAGCGTGATTTGATGGGACGTGGCAATCACACCCAGATTGGGTTCGACGTGTAAATCCAGATTCAGAAGGTTGGAATTTTCCGAATCGATCGATGTGATCGCGAACGGTGAGGACTCAAAATGTTCAACGTGGATAGTCGATGCCACGGCTGATTTCCGCTGGCGTTCGCGAATCGATATTCGCTTGGGTTTCGTTAAGATGGACTCACTTACTGTTGCTGAGACTTGCAAAGCTAACTCAGGCTCGATGTCATCGTTGGTCTGAAATCGGAGCCACTTAGTAAAGGGGCCCTCTGCGGCCCGGCTAGCATCGAAAATGATCTCAATATTCGTGTCGCCAGTTGCTTCAGGGTCCGAAACTGTTGCCCACAGTGCTTTGTCGGCGTTGTCTGAAAGGCTAAAGCTCGACGAGAGTTGAGATACACTCTTGCCTGGAATATTGCTTTTCACTCGGACGTCCTTAACGATTATGGCGTGCTGATTTACGGTCCCCAGTTTGAGTATCGGGGGAGTCATCTCAAATCGCGCCGGAGTTTGAGCGGCGACCGTAAGCAGGACGATTAAGTTCTTTGGATCATTTGTATAGACCGCCAAATTGCTTTTGCTCTTTCCGTGGCGCTTTGCAGGATCGAAAGCGACTACGATCTCCGAATGCTCTCCCGGTTCGAGCGTTGAATCTAACAATTCGCCGACGGTACATTCACAAGAGGATGCAACGCGGATGATTTCCAACGTAGATCGTCCAGCATTCGTAAACGCGAACACGGTACTGGCGGTGCTATCTTCGTGTGTCAACTGGCCAAAATCGTGAAATGTTCTATCAAATGCGATTGCCGCCGTCTCATCATGTCTGGTGGTGTGCTTGTTTATTGCGAAAGCGAAGGCAGCAAACCCCACACCCAACAGCGCCAAGGAGGCGAGTGTGGCAACACGATTCGGCCATCCACCGTTTTCAATTTCTTCATTTGCGCCCACGGAATTCCTTTGGCAACTTGAGTCGTCTTCGGTGTGTTTATCGATTTACTAGCAGCTAGCGCCTGCCGTACAAGATGTACAACCTCCTTGTGTGCCTGAACATGAACAGGAAACGTGTCCTGGGCACGGTCCTGTGCAAGAACGCGACCAGCAAGAGTTACCACAGTACGCGTATGCCGTATACGAGCAGGGTGTCCCGCTAGAGCAACCGCAACCGCTTCCACATTGCGCCTGCGCGTCATCTACGAATGTAAAGAGACCAACCGCGCTCACAATGAGCGACAATGCAATCACATTGACAAATTTCAATTTGTTCCTTTGTAACATTGTCTTTCCCTCCTTTTGTTGCCGATTCCAGTATTCCGTGGGCGCTTCTGACTGTTGGGTGGTGCCTATTTTCAGAAGAATTCGACTATGACCGGAATCTTGTCGATCATTAACGACACAAACTCCATCGGGAGCCAAAGCTCTTCATTTTGCGACCAATAGTAGCGTTTCAGTCTGGAGTACTTGTCACCATCCTTATCCGATGCTGCTACTCGGATGTCAGCGAATAACAACTGTCCGTGTTGTTCCAGTTCCAGAACGGGGGACGAATCGAATATTACTGACGGAAAAGGCGAAACCATTCCTTGCTTGGTATCCGTTAACGATTGGTTCTGCAACTCCTCCGAAAGCGTCGCGGGCATCGCCGATTCCTGGCGATAGGTAATAGAGGAACCTTCGGTGCTCAATTCGTTGTACAGATCCTTGTATCCGGAGCCGTTCTCTCCGAAATAGCGACGATCCGCTATCAAGCGGAGGAGTGCTTCCGGTGTGTCTGGAATCTCGTCTTCAGGAACGTCCGTATCCCACTTCAGAATCTCTTTCATTCCGATTACCAAAACGTCATTGACGCGAAAATTGTCGACCGGTATGCGCGATTCCCAGATTAAGTCCGATGACCCGAGCTTCAAGGACCATATGGATTTTTCAAGCGTCGAAAATAGTGCTTCCCGCTGTTCCACGCTAGCCAACGCGCTACCGGTCGAGTCAAACTGTTTTATGGCGTCCATCAAATTGTCCGCTGTGATTGCGGCAAAGCTAAACTGCTTAATGAAGTCGTCATAATCCGGACGCCCGATGGCGTCAAGCGAGAACGTTTCGCCTAACGCTTCGAGGTCCCCGGAAGGCGAAAGTGTACCGGTCGCGTCTTGCTCGCCGGAGTTCTTCAAGTCAACTTGAGGGGATTGAGTAGTCAGCTGGCTGTCCTCGGTTTTCGGAGGGCGAGTCAAAACAAACGAAAGTATCGCGACCGCTACCAGCAAGACGAGAAGTGCGATTCGAACGTAGTGCGCTTTCAGAATGGCGATTAGCATTTTATGCTCCTACTGCACCACGTGCACCCTATCGCGTCATTGCGCAAAATGCAACAAAAATAGAATGCTAGGTTAAGTAGAATATTGACAGGCTGGTTTATGGGTAAAACAACATATGGATGGTTTCTACCTTGAGATGCAATTTTTGTATACGAAGCGTTGCAATATGTTGAATTTGGTTGATCCTTTATGCTGGCCGCATGGAATGCCCAGCGTGCGATAAGCCGGTTACCCAGACGCCTTCATCTGATGGCGGCGTGAATATCTATTGCAGTTATTGCGGCTGGGGAGCGAACCCCGCAAGCGCGACGGCAGTGAATCCGGATCGCCCCGCAATCTGGCACGTATTGCTCCTTTGGATCGCCGCCATCGTAATCGTAGTAGGTCCATACATTGCTCTAATGTATGGAATCCCGGCGTTGATGGACGTCGGCCCAACCGCGTTCGATGAAGCCTCCGAACGAATGCTCGGTCTGGTTCGCTACAACTACTGGTGGATATTTGCCATCTACCTATTCATCAGCGTCATTTTCGCGCCAACGTACGATTCCAACGAAGTCGGATTTTTGGGCGGCTATGTCGACAATCCATTTAGTCTTCATGACGATTGGGAACGCCAGAAACGGCTATGGTTCTTTCTGTTGTTACCGGGCAAGACGGTTTGGGCGGCTGTCTTGATCACGAAGCAGCTAATCGTTCCGCGTTGAGTGCTAGCGTTTTGTTCTCAATCGATCCATAATAGCGTTTAAGGTAGTTCCGCATGTCCATCGCTAAAACCGCCATAGCCATTTTGTTCGTTGCTGCGCTCACTGGATGCGCAACGAAGACAAACCGCGCGAGTGAGCAGTATCCCGCCGGCCCGGAAAACGCAGCACAAATCGCTTCGTTGCAAGAATCGCTACGCGCAGCCAACGATCAAAAAGCGAAACTTGAACGCGCTGGTCTTCCCGGCGCCTCCACGTTCTTCGGAACAGAAGACCTTGACCTTCGAAAAATCCTCTCGATGTCCTCTGATGGACGGCGAGAGAAGGTTATTGAAATCGTCTCTAACGTCGCGGAATTTAGAGGACAACTCATCGAACGCGTTCAGTCAGAACTTCAATCCGCGATCGTGAAGGAATTCGGACCTCCGCAGTCCGCACGGAATGAAGAAGTCGCACTGGAAGCGCTCGATTCACGCGGCAACGTTATCGAAGTACCTGTGACCGTGGAGACGAGACCATTGCGGCGCATCAGCGATCGTGATAACGCTGCGCGCCTTCCAATGGTGCTTGGGCTGGGGAGGCCTGTAGTCGCGGGTTACGAGGGGTTACTGGGTCGTGTCACATCCACGGATTCCGGGTTCTACCGACGAATTTACACCGGCGATGCTGCCGACGCGATAGCCCTGGAGTCCCGGACGCTCGTATTGTTGAAAGGTGGCGAATGCAAGAAGCCAAGGATAAACAACGCGTCGCCAATGCGATAGAACGTTCTTCATAATTTTCAAAGAGACTACCTTAACTAGGAGCTTTCAAAGCATGCCATCATTCTCACGCCGACAGTTTCTTAGAGTGACGAGTGCGACCGCAGCTACACTCCTCGCGCGAAGCACGGTCGTGAGTGCCGCGCAGGGCGATCACATGCGATTTGGACTGGTCACGTATTTGTGGGGTGAAAAGTGGGACTTGCCGACGCTCATTCACAACTGTGAAAAGAGCGGAGTGCTCGGCGTGGAATTGCGCACGACACATGGGCACGGCGTGGAGCGCAGTCTATCGAATCTGGAGCGCGGGGACGTGAAGAAGCGGCTTGCGGACAGCCCGGTTACGCTCGTGGGTATCGGCTCGAACGAAAACTATGACAATCCCGACTCGGCTGTTCTCGCCAAGGCAATCGACGCCACTAAAGAATTCATTAAGCTTAGCCATGATGTCGGCGGATCGGGCGTCAAGGTGAAGCCGAACAGTTTTCATGATGGAGTGCCGCGCGAGAAAACCATCGAGCAAATCGGGAAGGCGCTGAACTCACTGGGCGAATACGGATACGGATTCGGCCAAGAAATCAGGCTTGAAGTCCACGGCCAATGTTCCGAGCTGCCGATCATCAAACAAATCATGGACATCGCGGACCATCCAAACGTTGCGGTATGTTGGAACTCAAACGATCAAGATCTTCTGGGTGACGGTCTAGCGCACAACTTCAATCTGGTCAAAGACTGGTTCGGCGCAACCGCACATGTCCGCGAACTGAACATCGGAGAATACCCGTACGCGGACCTGATGCGACTGTTCGTAGACATGGATTACGAGGGCTGGGTGCTGCTCGAAGCGCGAACGAAACCGGAAGACCCTATTGCCGCACTCATCGAACAACGTGAGTTGTTCGAGAAAATGATTGGACGGATATAGCGTTCCCCGGGAGGGTCGCGCTCCTGCGCGACCGCTGAAACTCGACCTATCTTTATCCGGTGGCGTGGGCATCCTGCCCGCGTTTCGCGCCCACGACCC
>JAJDAB010000413.1 GCA_029262095.1 Candidatus Hydrogenedentota bacterium | reverse complement strand
CGAGCCCTTTGGCGCTGTGGCATGTCAGCAGTGTCACGGGCGCCGGGCCAGTGTCCGCTGCGTCGATATCCGTCATCAACGCCAATTCCTGCAGGAATTCATCCAGACCCCCTAGGCCTTCCCGTTTGTCGAATGCCGTGCAGGCCGATTGAAATTCTTCGATGACCTCGAGGCCGGTACGGAAATCTTTCTCGTCGGACTTGCGCACGTACTCATCGTATTTAGTTAGCTCGATGATCGTCTCGACCAGGTCTGCCACGCCCGCGGTGAATCGATCCGCCGCCAATGTATCCAGTAGATCGACGAGCGCCGCTACTCCTTGACGTCCCCTGGACGTCAATTCGTCGTCCAGTTCCGCATCGCGAACGGCTTGCGATAGCGGAATCTCTTGGCTTGCCGACCGCGACTCGAACCGGGCGACGGCCGCGCTCCCTAGACCACGTGGAGGAATATTGACGATACGGCGAATCGCCACGTCATCTTTGGCGTTCGCGGCTGTCCGCAAATACGCCAGTAAATCACGGACCTGCTTTCGTTCGTAGAATTTTTGACCGCCGATGACGGCATACCGCGTGCCTTTTCGCCGCAGCGCTTCTTCAATCAGTCGCGCTTGGCCGTTCGTGCGATACAGCACTGCCGCACGCGCCCCGTCCGTCGTGCGCTGACCAATGGTATCCACAACGAACCGCGCTTCCTCATCACCGTTCTCGGCTTCGTGATACTTGATCGGGGTTCCTTTCCCTAGCGCCGATCGCAGGGTCTTGCCGAGTCGTTTTTTGTTGTGCGCGACGACGGCATTTGCAGCATCCAGAATGGAGGAGGTGCTGCGATAATTTGTTTCGAGTCTGAATGTGTTGGCCCCGGGAAAATCGCGTTCAAATTCGAGTATGTTGCGGATATCCGCGCCACGCCAAGAATAGATACTTTGATCTTCATCACCGACAACAAACAAATTGCCGTGGACTTCGCCCAATTGCTTCGCGATCAAATATTGCGCGCGGTTTGTGTCTTGATACTCGTCGATCATGACGAACCTGAATCGTTCTCCGTAGCGCGACCGTACGGCTTCGTCGCCCAAGAGCTTGGCCGGCAGGACCAACAGATCGTCGAAATCGACCGCGTCGTGCCGCGATAGTGCTGCATGGTAATGGCTCCACAACTCCGTGAACGTTTCATCGGCGGCATCATCGACATCATCTTTCGAAGGCGCGGCCAGGTCTTGTTTGAACCGGCTGATCCATTGAAGCGCTTCGCGCGGGGTCACTTGTTCGAAGTTCGCGGGTAGACCCTTGACCAACTGTTTCATCAACGCGAGTTGATCCGAATCATCGAAGATGGTGAATGACTTGTTGCGTCCGAGCTTGTCGATATCGCGGCGCAGCACCCACAACCCGAAGCTGTGGAATGTGCCCGCCCATGCATCCAGCCGATCCCGGCCAAGTCGCTGCGCTGCGCGATCACGCATTTCTCCGGCCGCTTTGTTCGTAAACGTTAGCGCTAGGATTTCGCGCGGGTTCACGCCGCGATCACCGATCAGGTGTGCGATGCGCTCCACGATGACCCTCGTCTTGCCCGAACCCGCACCGGCTAAGACCAGCGCATAGCCGTCCCCGCGCTGGACGGCGTCTTGTTGCGCTTCATTGAGTCCCGTTTCACTCACGGGTTTGACACGCGATCGACGTCACGATAAGCGAGGCGTGTGTCGAGGGGCCTGAAGCCATCAGACCCTCCGAAAACATGGCGCAACGGCGCGAGCGCCCACTCCATTGTCATGTCCGCAAAAGGGGTCTTCCATAAACTTGATGGTACAACGCGATCAACACCAGCATCGTCATCCCCGCGAAGGCGGGGAACCAGTGTGAGAACAGAGTCGGCTAGTTTACCTCTGGATTCCCGCCTTCGCGGGAAAGACGGAGAGAGGGAGCAGGCGTTATACGCAAGAGACGATGGTATGATTGGACCTTTTGGGAAAGCTCCGTTCACGGGGAGCCAGTGGGAGAACGCGGCCAACTCATATACGGCTGGATTACCGAATTCGCAGGAAAGACGAGGAGAGGATGGGGGCGTCAAACAAAGGATAGAATAGCGCATGCATCGGTTTTCGGAAGATTCGCTATGGAAAAGATTCAACATCAGAATTCGCATTACGGGGGATCGTCGATCTCGGACACGGCCAGAAATTTGTGCAACAATTCGCGTGAATTCGCGTATTTTATCACCCCATCAATTGACGGTCCACCAGTCCGGTGTTATGATTCCATAGGACGATTTGTGGGTTTGTGGGAGTGCGGCGAATTATGAAAAAGCAGAATAGCACGGGTTTCACGTTGGTCGAGTTACTGGCGGTGATCGCCATTATTTCAATCCTAGCGGGGTTGATTGGCGTAGCAGCACCACGGGCTCTGGAAAAGGCGCGGATTACCGACGTTGAGAACGATTTCAACCAGATTCGGACCGCGCTGACGTCGTATGCCGCCGATTTTGGGGGGTATCCTCCGGCATACGGATATCGGAAACTGACCAATGCTCAGTTGACAGCATTGAGCGTTGACCCCTTTGCCAGTCCTTACGACAACTCAATCCCGGATACTGACTATTTCTTCCTGGAAAACTATATGCAGCGGATCGGCTTATTTAAGTCGTTCGATTTGTACGATCGATTCAATAATGATTCACACGATGCGAACCAGAATGACCTCATCCAATTCCTGGAGTACCAGCCCGTTGGAGTCGAGGACACTGTGAATCCCGGGCAATTTACGGGATTCTCGAACGAGCGCTTTGTGGCCGGCAATAATAGCGGTGAAGTGTCTCGAATGCTGCAGGAGCAAGGACCGTATGTCTATATTCCAGTGTTTTCCACCAATGCGAAGCGGTTTTGGCAATACTGTAGGGCGGGATATGAGGCGACTGGCAACATTGACTATGCCTATGGGCGAATTCTCGATTTTGCTGACCCGACCGTTCACGATGGGCGAGTAATCAGCGAACGATACTTGTCGAGTATTACGTTTCCGCCGCCTAAATACGACGCCTTTGTGCTGATTAGTGTCGGTCCGGCGCAAAACGTGAATGGCCTTTTACCTGTTCCAATTGCTGGCCAGGCTCCATCAGATATATTGGATGCGTATCACATCTTGGGACTCCGCGCATACTACTTGGCGTCGCGTGACTTCAACCGAAACAATCAGCTCGATTTCGATTTTCGAGCGCGCACGCGCCAAAACGAAAACGCTTCGGCGTTTGACGATCCGGCGCTTGGCAATATGCCGGATGGCACCGGTGCGCAAGGTCCGATGATTTACGTGCAGGGTAGCGGCACGCGGTAGGGAGCGATTTACCGTTAGGCGGGATACGATGAATCGTTTTTGATGCGATCAATTTGCTGGATGTGAATTGATACGTGCATAAGATTGAAGACCGCCCATTCCTTGCAATTTAGTGCGCCAAAGAACGGGTGATCAGTGGTCTGGTCGTTGTTAAAGTTACCATCCAGTAGCCGAGTCGCGTCGTCTGCGAGCTGAAATGCCTCCCTTAACCGCCTGCTAAGTTCCTCTTCATTGTCACCGTGGTCGTCGTCCATTAATCCCATTGCGATTTTTTCGGGCCCGTCTTTTCCTCCAGCAAGCGTGCTCACGATGATGGCTACCGTACGGACGGAATGGGTGATGTGAAGGCATACTTGCCGGATGGACCAATGGTCTGGACTGGGCAAGAAGGTCAATTGATCGTTCGTCAGTCCGTGAATGCGATCGTTGAGCGAGGCTTCGTAATCGGCCAGCCGGGCATTCAATTGATCGGCGGATTCCTCGCGCACTTGGGCCAGCCATTGTTTTCCAGCCGCAATGCGTTCTCGTTGTGCGTCTGTTAGTTCCATGAAAGGTTCCTACGCGACTTCGCGGGACGATTCATGATCGCTGTCTTCCGCACTGGCTTGGCGATCCAGGATTTTGGGTTTCTGCATTGACAGGTGTTGCTGTCGTCTGGCTGCGGTCAACATCAGGATCATGACAATGAAGACAATGGCGAACCCTTGAAAGAGGGCGAGCGCGTTGTCGAAGTAACTGGAACTGTTACGCAGTAGAATGCCGGTCACGCCG
>JAJDAB010000412.1 GCA_029262095.1 Candidatus Hydrogenedentota bacterium | reverse complement strand
ATCGAACGCCGGACTCGTGGAAAGGACCAGATCGGCGGCGATGGCAAACACTTCATTGTCCACATACATCTTGGCGGTTCGCACGAACTCCCGATATGCGTCGATGCCAGCGCCAACATCGACGACACGCGCCAAGACGATCGACCAAGCGAGATCTTCCGGACGTAGAATGGAGCACAAGATGTGAACGCGTCCTTCCAGCTCGCGGATTTCGGCGGTGGGCAACTTGTCTAAGTATTGCTGTTGGATCGACAGGAGCCAATCCGTCAATGCACGGCGAAAAATGCAGTACTCACGGTCGAACTGGGCTTTGGAACCGGACACACAGTCCAGAAGAAGTTCAAGAGCGTTCTTGAAATCCAAAATCAATGCGCCAAGATCGTCGGCCAAGGTCAATTTTAGTTCGGGAAACCACTCGCCGAGGGCACGACTGATGTCATCCAGCACGCGTTGAATTCGGTCTGCGCCGCGCATGGCTTCGGCAACTGTGTTGGCACCTGTGTCGTACGCGCTGATGACGCGACGTTCCAAGTCGTCCAGAATTGTTTCCAACCGGTGATGCGCTTCGGAGATTTGACGCTCGAGCTTCTTGAGCGCTGTCTGACCATTGAGCAACAGGATGTTGGTCGCCTGCACAATTTCCTGCAGTGGCGTGAGAATGATGACAAGTTCGTCCACCATTCGCTGCCGTGCATCGGCCTCGGTGGAGGCCGCCTCAACCAACACTTCTCGAACTTTGATTTCGACCCGGTCGGTAGCGCGTTTCCATTCCTCGTTCCAAGTGCATCCCGCTTGCCGTTGGAGTTCGAAGAAAACGTCGTTTGGGTTGATGATGAGTAGATCGTTGTTGCGAATCTCATCGATTGGGGTCTTGTACACAGCATCTATTCGGGCGCTGACCCCTCTGACATGAGCGCTTATGTCGTCGATCAGCGAGTCGACTTCAGCCTCAAACGCACTGCAAATATCCGTGGCATTCTTGGTAATGATGCCGGACAGCAATCGTTGGGCGCGTTCGAGAAACTCGTTAGCTTCTTGCTCGATCTCTGCCCGGAGTTCCTGGCCCTTAACGATTGCACCGTCTATTCTTTGCTGCGCCTTGCCGACTTCTTGACCACCCCGTGCCTTAAGGTCAGTGAATTGTATAGGCAGCGTCTTGAGGGAGCGCCGCGCCAACGTGACATTCTCGAGCACAGCCTCGATAACATCTGGCCTTCGCCCGTGCATCAAGTTTGCCGGAATCCCTCCGAGGTCAACCTCAAACGTAAACCCGTCGTAGCCGGGTTCGAACGGCGGCGGGTCCGGTAACTTCGCATCCGGTGCCTTGGGATTAAAGGGCAATACGGCTTCTGGCCTCGGCAACGCGCTCAGCGGAAAGTCGACCTGTGGTACGGCTGCCCACGCGTCCGTGTTTGCGTCGTCTGCGGCATCTGTGGAGGTATAGAACAAAAGACGGTGCGGATTGCGAACACGTCCCCATGCGATGGGGATTTCGCCGGGGTCATCTTCCGGATTCGGCACGACGTTTAGCGGGCCGACACTCTTTGGGCTCCCGGCAAACCCAATGTATACATCGGGCTGGGGATAGACTTCGGGATCTGCGTCTGGTTGATGCAATGGGATGATCCAACCACCCTCGATGTCACGTCCCCATTTCCCGTCTACTGGAATGATCGGCTTGGGAAACTTCGATCGGGCAACACACCCCGAAACGTGATCCGCACTGTTATCGTCGGGGAAATTGCGAAGCGGTTGCAGCGCTTCAACGTACTCCCGGATTTTTCGTACGACCGGACGGCCGAGCCAGTTCTTGTCACTTCCACTTTCCCATTGCGGATCCTTAAATTGCATGCTGTGCGAAACGGTGCGTTCGTACACGATGACATGTTTCGCCCGATTCCACAGAACACCGATACGACCGATTCGTTCCAGACTGTAGAAGAACGTTCTTCCAAGAAATGCATCACTGTATACAGTGCTCTTATCCTGATCGAAGGAAGCTTTCTGAAATCCACCGCCACCCCACGGGCTGAACTGCAGACGGGACACATAGCCGGACGACGACGGGCCGGAATCGATGACCGCTTTGTAAATGTTGCGGGACTCGAACCCGTAGTCGACGCCACCTTTGAGTGCGCCCGGTTTCTTGGGGAGATAGTTACGCTGACCTAGTGGGTCGTTCAGCTCGAACGGCGGATCGATGTTTCGACGGCGCCGAAATCGAAATTCAACATTCTCGGATAAGGTGATGTTGTCATCGCGTATATCTCGGGCACGAGGTTGAATCCACGATAACCGCCGTTGCAATGCCTCTAGCTGCCCATTGTACTCGACCCGAAAGCGACCGAACCGCTTCGAGAACCGCTCCAACTGGGGATCGAACCGTGGCTCACCCTCGATATACCGGCGACTACCCGCGCGTAACGGTATGGGGAAACGTCCTAGCAAACCACCTAGTTCGACGAAGCGAACACCCTCACGCTGATCGATGTCAACGTGTGTCGACAACCCGTACAACAACTCGAAATCCATTTCGAGAATTCGAGTCCCGGGTAGACGTTGTCCTGCGTACCCGAGCAATCGGCGAAGATTCCAAGGCACCTCCGTAAACGCTTGAGTAAAATCGGACCGTCGCAACCGAAACACTGCCGGAGGTGATAACCGGTACGGCAGCGGATGCGTATCGCCGAACGGTTGTTCTTCGTAGTCTTTGATGAACTCCTCGCCCAAAATCTGCGGAGGAAGAACCAAGTAGAAACCATCTTCAGTCTCGGAAAGTTCCCAATGCGATCCTTCGATGTCTCGATCGGACCAATTGCCCAATGTACCATCATCATGGAGCGACAGGCTCGATGTAACTCGGGCGATCAGAAATGGCGCGGGATCAATTACGACATAGTCTATTTCGTTTCGCGTGTTTCGGACATCGCCTCGCGCATAGTCGCCACGTTCCAACCGTAACGCCAACCGATGGTCCCGATCAGGCCGGTTCTTCTCCGTAGCAATGACGAGGAGATTTCGCTCTGCCGTTTGAACGACATTGGGAATAACAATGGGGCGGGGGCGAACGGTGTCTACGTTGACATCTTCCGCCTCGGTGCGATCTTGCCCCCCCGGCGCCAGCGCGACAACGCGCAGGGCGACCTCCATGTCGACACGATTGAAATTGACGATGGGGCGATTAGGTATCGAATTCTCAATATAAAGTGGTAGCTGATCAGCGGCATAGACTAACGACGTATAGACACGGCCTTGGTCTGATCCAGGATAATCAGGAACGGTCTGAGCGTCGATTGCGCCAAACGCTAAATCCAAAGAGCCTACGCGCGTGAAATCGAATCCCGTGGTTCCGGACGAAGGATTTGCCGATACATCGAGAACCTGCAGAAAGTAGCCGGCCTTGCCGCGTGCCGCGTCCGGACGATTTTCGTCAGGCAACCATTTCACGGCAAACCATCGCCGCAATGGTACGCGACCGTGCGTTGAAAAGTTAGTCAATTTAACACGAAGAAACAACCAGCCATCTTGAAGGTCGCTTCGCGTTCCGAGCGAATCAACAAATTCGTAGCTCGGCCCCAACCCAGCAAAAGAAATCTCAAGTCGCACAGACTTCATCTGCGTGGAGGCGTCGTATCGTTCACGTACCTTGTATGAGACTACGAGCTCAATGCCTTTTTGTTCTTGTAGGGCCCACGTCTCGACGATTGGAACGACTGAACCTGGATATCCCCGTTTGACGCGCTTGAGTGAATCGAGCAGCGGTTGAGCGATAGAACGGTTCCAAACGTCCCAGAAATCGCCAGAGTCACGTTCAGCGGGTTCTGCCTGAAAGTCATGTAACTCTGGACTCGATGTCTGGTTCATGTACCGAATGTACCCATGAAACTCCCAGTTGGATTCCAAGTCTGGCACGCTTTCATTAACTGGATATTGCCGAAATACCATATGGGGGTGTTGGTAGGCCTTGCCTCCAATCGCATAACCGAATGTACCCAGTCGGCAATTCAATGGCCAGAGCCGATACGGTGTGGGTGGCTCCGTATTCTGTGGCGCTAGCCATTCACTGACTTGAATGTTTGTTCTTAAACACCAGTGATTCTCTTGTTCAATGTCGTTACCATGCGCTCCCCCAGAGCTGGGATAGTGATCTGTTTTCTGCTTAAGACTCGAAATCACATCTTTAGGTGCGGTATCAAACTGGGCACCGATGTCATATTTGATGCTCGGGGTAGCATCGCTCACCAGCAAGTTGCGTTTGCTGAGAATCTCGGGAACGTCCTCGTGGCGCTTGTTGTTATCGCCATCATTCAAAACAAGATCGGCGATTGATTTCAAACTCCGCTTTGCGCTGGATGGCTGAGCATCAGCGAGTAATTCTCCAGGCGCATTGAAACTTTTCGTAATTCTGAGAACAAGCCGCGAGATTGGCACAAATACGTCGGTTGAGTTTCTGGGGGGCGCGAATTCAATTTCGCATTGAATCCGTCCCACGAAGTTGGCTACTACGGTACGATGAAATCCTGCCCGAATCCGTACTCTGACTTTAAGATCACCCAACGATGCGGCATCGAGCGTGAACACGTTAGCGCTACGATTCGCATTAGAACCAGGAATTACGCAGGAAAACTTTCTGTCGAAGATCGACGCCCGCGCAGTGGGAATCGTCTCGAGATATAGGTACTGACCGCCCCTGGGTCCAGAAACCTTTTCGAAGTCACTGAAGAGTTCGATTGCTCGAACATCTTTTATTCGATTATTCGAACTGGATGTAAGGGTTCCGAGAACACGCATGAGCACGGTGGTCGAAACCCCCTGCGCAGCCATCTGCGATGTGGGTTTGATTCGGATGGTGTACCACCGCACGTTCGTTGTCTCCGCAAAACCTGTACTACGCCGAGTTACAGCTATACTGCTTCACGCTCACGCAGCCTGTGCCGCACGAGCGTATTCCGAACGGGCCAACGATCAGCCTCTTCTGGCAGCCCGAAAGCATTGCTAAACGCAATGCAATCAGCAGTGAAGACTGGTCGCACTTTAATACCACTGCAGCCCAACAGTGCCTGGCGATTGCCATCACTGAATGGCGACACTATCTATCAACATCACGCTCTTGTCAACCACTAACTCGGTATTCGAGGGATAAGAGATGTTAGAGTACTTATGGATACTGGGTGTGTCTTGTCAACAAATTGCCCGAGCTTCGTTAGGATTTGAATTACTATTTCCATGTACCTGGTATACCCAAAATTTGGCCAGTTCATGTTGGTTGCGCATCTATTTCTTGTCACCTATTTAGCCCACGGCGCGGAAGCAACTCAGTCCGAGTCGAACGCTACCGTTTATGCCGATCTGGCCTACTCAAGCTCCGGCACGAACGTACTACTTCTGGATTTGTACCTGCCCGCAAAATCGCATCCGATGCCGTTGCCGACAATCGTATGGATTCATGGCGGCAGTTGGGAAGAGGGAAGCCGCAAGAACCCCGTACCGGCACTCAGTTTTACAGAATACGGATATGCGATCGCGGCCGTCGACTATCGATTTAGTCAGGAAGCTCGATTCCCTGCACAGCTGGAAGATTGTCAGGCCGCTGTAATGTGGTTACGTGAACATGCGGAAACGTATGGGTTGAATCCCGATCGCATCGGTGCATGGGGCGCATCAGCGGGCGGTCACCTTGCCGCGTTGCTCGGTACTGTTGAAGGAGATGATGGGGAAGGCTCAGCCCGTGTTAGCGCGGTGTGCGATTGGTATGGCCCAACGGATTTCACACTCGATGCTCAAGCGACGCGATCCCGTTCGTCGACTTCGATGACTCGCCTTATTGGGGGTTCTCTTGAACAAAACCGGGATCGCGTTCGCATGGCGAACCCGTCAACCCATGCATCAAGCGACGACCCGCCATTCCTCATTGTCCACGGAGACCGGGATGAGCGCGTTCGTATTGCTCACAGCCGACAGCTTCATAACGCGCTCCTGAACGCCGGTGTATCGAGCATGCTCTACATTCTGCCTGGTGCGGGCCATGGAACACGAGAGTTTGCTTCTAACTCAACGCTGCAATTGGTCCGACGGTTTTTTGATCGGAACTTGAAACGTTTATCTGACTAGAGCAGATTCAAATAAA
>JAJDAB010000411.1 GCA_029262095.1 Candidatus Hydrogenedentota bacterium | reverse complement strand
GCGCGCAAATCCGCGAATTCAGTAAGCCCGCCGACGGGCGGAATCGCGCGGGCGTATAACAGTGACGCGTAAGCTGGAATTCGTCGGAAAGAGCTGTCCGTGTACCAAAGTAAATTCCCCTGCTCGTGCAGCCGACGTTGGCTGTCTTTGGCCCAAATCTTGTCGCCGCTTTCCAAATTGGAGACGTCCGAGATTTCCACCGGGACGCGTAGTTCCGCGTCGGGGCGATACTGGGCCGCCGAGGTTTCCAGCGGCCCCAAACGCTTCGCGAACGCGAGGTGCTAATACTCAATTGCTGATCGGGAAACACCAGGACGGTGTACTTCCAAAACGTCTTCTCAATTTCCTCTACTTGTGCGTCATCCACCATTGCCAAATCCACGTCGCCGACTTCGGCGGCGAAAGTCGGCGTAATGGGAAAACAACCATCGGCTTTGGCCTGCCGTTAAACAATCAGGAAAGGCGTCGATCTAAGCATATTCTAGATTCACAATCAACTACTTAAGAGCTTGATGGACGGTCGAATCAACTAATTCTTCGCTCACGCCCCAGTTAAAGATACGCTTGACTCGTTCGACATTGTCGTTGATGTACCGTCGACTATGACCAAGGTCAATCATCTTGCATCTCAAGGACTTCAGCGACAACGGCCCAAACTCGCACGCTCGTGTACAACCATAGGATTGACGGAGCAGGCGAATGACTGGCTTGAAGCTTTCCGCGGTACCAGTGGGTTTGCCATTCTTCAGATAGTACGACTTGGCATGCTTCCAAAACGAGGCGCACAACTCAGTGATCGTGATCGTTTCGAATGATCCCACTAAACGCGCGGGACGGCCGGCAGCGAGCCATTCAGATATGAGGCGGTCGTACTCGATCTTGCTCGCCTTGGTGCCATACGGGCCAAGATACGAGTCCCTGCGATGCCTTGGGGCCAGCGACCAGTAGATGGGTAACGAAAAACTGTTGGACAGTAGTGTCTTCGATCGTTGATTTTGCGCCCATGCACGCATCTTCTGGCGAGCGATGGGCCAGCCGTGTTCAGTGCTGGATGAGCTGTTGAGGTCGAAGACGATTCAAGAGTCATTTCTCGGTTGCCACAACTTGCGTACACCCGTTTTTTAGTACTTCTAGTGCGGTGTTCCTTTCTTGTTCGGACTTGGCGGTCCATCTAATGTAGAGGGCGTACCCAGATCCGAGTAGGAAAGCCTGACGAGGCCAGCGTGCGAGGGTCGTCTCAGCGTAACGAATCGCTGCTTGAAAACTGTTCTCATTATCGTACCAAGCGACAATTTCATGCTGCCCCAGCACTTGGCCCAGCATCCAGCGGATGGCCTGCTGTCGGGCATTCTCTGGCAGGCCCCGTATTAATGCCGAAAACAGTGGATAGTTTTCATGAATAAATTCACCGGGAGTCGCAGCCATTTTCTTCTCCTTGATTAAAGGGTATTCAAAGCTCATGGTTCATCTAGCAGGGAGTTTATCTCGCGCTGGATGTACTCGGCACTTTTCGACATTGCCCGCAGCACCTCGTCATAGTTGCTCAGCATCTCCTGGAAGTTCGGATGCGGGACACCAGTGTCGCGACGAAATTGCCGCAAGATGAGGAGCGCACGTTTCAGCAGCGGTTGCGCTTCGGGTGTCCGCCTTCGCGAACGTTGTGCCTGCGCCACATTGAATAGGTCTGTGGCGACTTCCGGATGGTCGGTCCCAAAAGCCTGTTCATCGATTGACAATGCGCGACGGCATAGCGCTTCGGATTCCACAGTATCGGTCGGCATTAGGACCAGCCCCAGATTGTTCAGACTAGTCGCGAGCATTGGGTGATCAGGGCCGAAAGTCTGTTCGGCCATCGATAGTGCGCGACGAAACAAGGAGTTGGCTTCATCCGTCTTGCGGCGAGCCCAAAGAACCAGCGCCAGATTATTCAAGATTGTGCCGACTTCAGCGTGGTCTTTCCCGAAAGTCTGTTCGGCCATCGACAATGCGCGACGAAACCGCTGCTCGGCTTCATCGAGTCGTTGTGTGTCTTGTGACAGTGAGGCGAGAGTGTTCAAGACGGCAATGATTGACACGCGGTTCTCCTCACCTCCATTTAATTCCAACACATCAAGAGCCCGCTGTGCCATATTCTCGGCCTCGTGTGACCGATTCGTGAAACGGAGCAGTTGAGTAAAGCTGTTGAGGCAGATGGCTACCTGTGGGTGGTTGGAGCCGTGATGCTCCTCCAAGATCATCAACGCCCGACGATATAGCTGTTCCGACTCCATTAGGCGGTTGGTGTCCCGATACAATTCGGCTAGGTTTGCAAGAGGAACAGCGACATCAATGTGGTTGAGCCCAAACAGAGACTCCGCGATGTTCAATTCGTGCCGCATCAATGGCTCTGCCTCGGCGTAGCACGCAGCCACGCGTAGAAATGTGCCCAGCGATTGCGCAAGGACCGCCGACTACAGAGAGTGTGGCTGCCGCTCTGTCCAGCGTGTGAACGCTTCGGCATAGCTACTGCCTAGATCGAATTCCGGCTTGAGCTTAAGCCAGTAGCCGAGCAGTTCGTATTCATTGCGTTCGCGTAGTCCAAGAAAACAGGCTTCCTCGGTGAGGGCGTCGTGGAGTTGTTGCATCTCTTGGGCTTCTGCCAGTTGCCACGGGAGTTCGTCCAGGCGGCGGTCGGTCCAGGTTGGTTGTTGTTGAAAATATTCCGCCAGCCGCCGATGGGCGTTTTGTTGATCCGACTCTTTGGGCAAACACGCCTCTTGGGCCGCCGTTCGCAAGAAGTCGTGCGCGAAGGTCAGCAGACCGCTGCGGCTGACCAACGCGTCTGACATAGCCAGAAACAGCGGTGACCAGACGGCTCGTGGCAACGGGCGGCCCGGCTCGCCGAGCGCTTCCAGTATTTCCGATTCGGACAGCCCGCGCCGCGCCGCCCACAATAGCGACAGGGTATCGCGCACTATGTCCGAACCGTCGGCGTAGGACTGCTCCCATCGCTCGATCACTTTACGGTACAACTCGTAGGGGTCGCGGGCCTCAAGATACCAGTCGATTCTCTCGTTCAGTTTCTCGTGAATGCCGAACACGCGCAGCTCATCCAGCAGGACGCGCAGATAGAGCGGGTTGGATGTTTGGTTGGCATCGACGAGCCGCTGTGTCCGCCCGGCACCGAGGTCGCGCGTGTGCTGCTGCAGGAACTCGCGGATCAGCCGTCGCCGCTCGGCTTCATTCAACGGTTCGACTTGCAGGGCCGGCGTATTTTCCAACCAGCCTCGCGACGTGACGGCATCCAGGCTGCGGTCAGGCAGCGTCGAAACAATCACGCGGCAATTTTTCGGAAACACGCGTGGCAGCCAGCCCAGATCGGGCGCGTTGTCGATGTCTTCCAACTGATTCAACGCGTCCAACACCAACACGATCCGGCCTGAGCGCTCGGCGCGGGTCTCTGACCCCGCCGATTCCGCCGACCGCAGGTCTCCCGGACGTTCCGGATGGAGACCGTTCGGTCTGGGAACAGTTCGGGGTCGGGAGACCCGCGCACAGCCTGCAGTCTGCACCAACCACTCCGGAAACGCCTCGCGAATCTTATTCGGCTCTGACGGCACGTCGTCCTGTAGATCGAACTGCTTTTTTAGTTCCAGCATGATGCGACGTAGCAGTCCCGTGGCACTGGCACTGTCCGGTGAACTGCCGACGAAGTGCAGCAGCAAGAAATCTTCGGGATGCTGCTCGCGATAGCGTAGTGCCCAGTTGGACAGCAGCGCCGATTTGCCGCCGCCCGATTCTCCCAGCACGATCAAGGGCGGCCCATCGCCCGCGGCATGATCATCGAGCCGTTCAAAATACTCTGGCCGGCCGATGTAGACGCTGGCGCGACTGTGGGCGAAGGTCTCGTGGTCCATCCGCTCGCGTTCGAGGCCACTTGGACGCTCTTGTTCGGGGAAAAGGTCGTCGATGGTTTTCGTGAAGTCGTCGAGGACCCACTGGCCTAGATCCTTGGGAGAGGGATAGTTCTCGTGCAAGGTGCAGTTGTCCCTCTCGCGCGCGTCCCGAATTCTCTGTTTCAGTGCATCGAGTTTTTTCTTCGCTGCTGGTGATTCGCATTCAAAGTCGGACCTCACGCTGCCTGACGGGAGTCCGTTCAGATAATCTGGATCACGGAAGTAAAAGATTGCCTGCTGTGCCATGTCAGGGTTGTTGAGCACGCCGTGAAGGATTTCCAACTCTGTGACAGATTTCTCGCGGTCGCCATTGGTGTGTTCGCGTAGCCACGGTTCACGGTCGACAAGCTCCGCCGGAACGGTGCCGGGAATCGAGCCGTAACGTTCGCCCAACAGCCCGATGAAAAACGGTCGGCAGCGGCGGATTTCTTCGAGACAGATAGGCAGGACTTCGCCGCGTTCGGACTGCTGCTCGGTGATGCCCCACCGCAGATCGACTTCGCCCCACGTCACACCGCGCTGTTCGCACAGCCTGCGAAGCTGCGGAAAGATTCGCAACACCAGTTCGTCTCGTTCGTCCTGCATGTCGCGGAACGTGGACGAGACGAAGACTCGGATCACGCGTTGTTCATGGTCAGTCGGTGCGTTCATGACTGGTTCGCGTGGAATGGAAAACTGCCAAAATAGGGTAAGCGTGCGCGTCGGTCGTGATTTTTTGTTGGCTTACCTGCGTTACTTCAGTGTACGAACGCGCGATAAGGGCGGCAAGGAAATTGAACGTCGATAGTATTTTTTGTTTTGTTGATCGCTATTCAAGCCTCGAACACTTGACACTCGACTAGCGAGACGAGACCCTAGTTCATCATGCACGCGATTGATTGGCTCATCGTCTTTGTCTTAAACGGCTCCGTGATTGCGTACGGCTTTTACCTGGCTGGCGGGACGAAGAGCAGCAGCGAGTGGTTTCTTGGGCGGCGGGCGCTGCCGTGGTGGGTGATTGGGCTGTCGATGTTTGCGACGAACGTTGATAACGCGGACATCGTTTCGGTGACGGGCAAAACGTTTAACGAAGGCGTGCATATTATCACGGTCTATGCGATCGGCAGCGCGGTGGGTGGGATTCTGGCGGCGTTTGCGATTGTGCCGGCGATGTACCGCGCGGGGTTTTACACGAATGCCGAGTATCTCGAAGCTCGGTTCGGCGTTTCCGCGCGGGTGTTGAGCGCGCTGATTCAAATTCAATATCGCAGCAGCATGTTGGGGCTGATGATTTATTCGATTCATGTTTTGTTGACCGGACTGAACATCATGAGTTCGGAGTCGGCGTGGCTGTTGATTGTCGCGCTGGTGATTTGTTCGGGCATTTACACCGCATGGGGTGGACTGAAATCGGTTGTTTGGACGGATGCGCTGCAAGGCATCGTGATGATGATCGGCGCGGCGGCAATCTTTGCGGCGGTTTGGAATGCGGCGGACGGATGGCAGGGAATGACGGCGTCGCTCGACGGCACGAAGTTCGAATCGCTGCCGCACATCAGCAACTATGACGGGTCTGATCCGCTGGATGACAAAAAGGTGTCGCCCTATCCGAAAGGACTCGGCGCGTTCGTGGTCGTGTTGGGCTGGACGATCATCGGCAGCGGCTACTGGACGGTCAACCACACGCAGACGATGCGGTTGATGGGCGCGCGGTCATTGTGGGACATGAAGATGGC
>JAJDAB010000410.1 GCA_029262095.1 Candidatus Hydrogenedentota bacterium | reverse complement strand
ACGTTCATGCCATCCTGCACAACGGTCGAACACGAAGGTATCAGTGTGCCGTTATCCGTGTTGCGGACTACGCACAACATGCACGAGTTCATAGGGCGCACGCCTTCCCAATAGCAAAGGGTCGGCACTTCAATGCCCATCGATCGCGCGGCTTGGATAACGGTCGTGCCTTCTTCGACTTCGACCGGCTGATTGTTAATAACTATTGTGGGCACAGGTCGGCTTCCCTCTCTTCTTTCGTCCGAGAACCGGCTTTAATGGCGTCCACAGGACAAGCAACCAGGCACGCATCGCAACGCGTGCAGGTGTCTAAGTGAATGTAATGTAATTTGAAAGGTTCAGATTCGATGCAATCGACCGGACAAACCTGTTCGCACTTGGTGCAACCGATGCACGTGTCGATAATCCAGTAATCGATGAGGTCCTTGCACTTACCAGCCGGGCATCTGCCGTTTACATGCGCTTCAAATTCTTCGCGGAAGTATTTCAACGCCGTCAGTACCGGGTTCGGCGCTGTCTTGCCCAGGCCGCATAGGCTCTGTGCAGCGACCGCCTTGCCCAATTCATCTAGGACATCGAGGTCGTCCATCGTGCCCTTGCCCTGCGTCATTCGGGTCAAGATCTCTTTCAATCGCATCGTGCCGATTCGGCAGGGCGAACACTTGCCGCAGGATTCATCTTGTGTAAAGGATAGGAAGTATCTACACATTTCGACGATGCAATCCGATTCGTCGATGACGATCATACCACCGGAACCCATCATCGCGCCGGCTTCGGATAATGCCTCGTAGTCGATCGGGGTTTCGCCCATCGAGGCGGGAATACAACCGCCGGACGGACCGCCGACGAGCAGTGCCTTAAACTCTTTGTCGTCTTCAATGCCGCCGCCGATGCCATGCACGACCTCATTGATTGTGATGCCCATCGGCACTTCAATAAGTCCGCCGTGGCGAATCTTACCCGCTAGCGAAAACACTTTCGTACCTTTGCTGCGCTCTGTGCCCAATTCCGCGAATTTATCAGCGCCGTTCCGAATG
Source organism: Candidatus Hydrogenedentota bacterium (assembly GCA_029262095.1). Lineage (GTDB taxonomy): Bacteria > Hydrogenedentota > Hydrogenedentia > Hydrogenedentales > SLHB01 > JAJDAB01. Next base: position 2,851 of record JAJDAB010000410.1, on the reverse strand, counting down.
ATCCACGGCATCATCGACAATGTTTCCGTGTTGTTGATGAGCGTCGGTTTTTCCCACAGTCCAGCTTGGGCAGGGTAGGGGGGGCGAATCGACGGCATGCCGCGCTTGCCTTCGATGGATGCGATGAGCGCGGTCTCTTCGCCGCAGACGAACGCACCCGCGCCTTCTTTGATATGCAATTTGAGTGAATGCTTTGAACCCAAGATGTTATCGCCCAACAAGCCGACCCGTTCACATTCCTTGATCGAAGCGCGAACTTGTTTCGTCGCCAATGGGTATTCAGCGCGAATGTAAAGGTAACCTTCGTCCGCACCGACGGCTAACGCCGCGATGATCATCCCTTCAAGCACGCGCCATGAATACGACTCTAGGATCATGCGATCCATAAATGCGCCTGGATCGCCTTCATCGCCGTTGCACAAAATGTATTTCTTATCGCCGATTGCATCATGTACAAACTGCAACTTGCGGCCCGAGGGGAATCCCGCACCACCTCGTCCGCGCAATCCACTCGCTAGAATTTCGTCGATGATTTGCTGGCGCGACCAGCCGTCGTTTTCGTTCGGCGGTGCGACTTTTCCGTTTTGGTGCATTGCGAGCAGCGCACGCCCCGCAGCTTTTCCGAAGAGAAGTTTCTCGATCGCCATAAATCCGCCGCGTTGGAGGTATTCCTCCAGGCTTGCCGGGTCCATCTCGCCATGGTGTTCGGTCGCGACGTGGACCTGCCCCTTAAAGAAGGACGAAACGTGCTCCTCCCGAATTTCATCGTCGTGCCGTTCCAAGACATCTTCGGAGCCCATGTCGCCGTACAAGTGTTCTGTCCAACGCATCACGGATGAGCTCAGTTTCTTCAACGGATTCCTCGGCTTGAAATGCCGCGAGATGATCTCCGAAATATCTTCTTCTTCCACCTTGACGTACATCGTCGGCTCTTTACCCGCTTCGACGACCTCAATCACAGGTACCTGATGGCACATTTGGATGCAGCTTACGTTCTTGACCGGGACGGTTGAATTGAGTTCTGTGAGTGCAAGTTCGACCGCCGCCTGTATTCGATCCGTACCGCCCGCGACGCAACACGAGTCGATCCCGATACGAATTTCCGCGCCGTTCTCTTTAACCTCGCGTTGCTTAACTTCTTTGTCTTCTTTCGACTCGTTTTGCCGTTTCTCGAAATCCTGCAAGATGCCTGGGACGGAATCCGGTCCTGCGTGTGCGTACGTCACGCCGTCGATCTGCATCGCGGGCGCCAGCGAACAACAACCGATACACGCCACTTTTTGAATCGTGTAATTGCCGTCCGCGTCCGTGTCTTGTCCCTTGGGCATGTCCAATTCTTCAGACATCGCTTCGAGTACGTCTTCGGAACCTTTCACGTGGCACGCCGTGCCGTCACAAAGACTCACCACGTGTTCGCCCACGGGGTTCTGCCGAAACTGTGAATAAAACGTTGCGACGCCTTCAATGGTTGCCGGGGTGATTTCCGACGATTCACAAACGCGCTGCATTGCTTCCCGTGGCAAATAGCGATATTTCGACTGAATGGCTTGGAGGATCGGAATAACCGCTTCAGGCCCGCGGCCCGTCTCATCGAGCATCCGGTCGATGTCCTGCACGTCAATTGGTTCGGTTGTCAAAAGTTCAGTCATTATTCCTGCTCAATACAATACAAATGTTGAGGCATGCGCATGTATATGCGGCCATCCATGAATGCGGGTGTTGCAAAAATCTCTTCGCCCATATTGATTTTCGAAATGAGTTCATACTCCGAACCGGCTTTGACCACGTACATGGAACCGTCGAGATCGCCGATATAGATTCGATCCCCGACCAATATCGGCGAAGAATAGAAACCCATGTCGAGTTCTTCTACCCAAACTTCTTCTCCAGTCTCGAGGTTTATGCAGACCAAATCACCGGCTGACGTTCCGAAATAAATGTGCTCGCCATCGCTGATCGGACTCGATACTTCGGGTAAGTACTCATCGTATTCCCAAATCACTTCCGATTCCGGGGCGTCTACCGTACCGCTTATTCGAATCGCGCCGGCAACGGCGTATTCGTTCGCCGCGAATACAATCCCGTTCGCATAGACCGGCGACGGGGCCACTTCACCCGCAAGAAATTCTTCCGACCACAGCAAGTTTCCGGATGCCGGGTCGTAAGCGTCTACGGTCGATTCAGAACATAGAATCAATTGCGGCCCGATTTCGGTGCGCGCGATAATCGGTGAAGACCACGATATTGTCTCGCGTTGCGCCGACCACTTCTCTTTACCATCAAAAATGTCGATCGCCACGACCTTGGCCTCTGCGCTGCCATCCAGCTGCACATACACCAGGTCTTCCCATGCGACTAACGAGGAGGAGTGTCCATAGTGATTTTCCGGCACGCCGACGTTCTTACCCCAAACGAGATTGCCCTCGAAATCGTAGGACGCCATGTCGCCATTCGCGAATACGGCGAATACCATGTCTCCATGGGCGACCATCGATGGCGCTGCGTGACCTGTTTCTTCAGTGACCTGCGGGGGAGTAGTAGGACTTCCAGGGAATCGGTCAAGGGTTTGTTTCCACACCAACTCGCCCGAATCCGTATCGTAGCAATGCACTTCATACCCGGAGTCGTCGCCCGCGGACATGAACAAACGGTTACCCCAGATTACGGGCGAGTTTCCGCCGGGCTGCGATAGTTCCGTGCTCCACTTAATGTTAGTCCCGGCCTCGATGTCCCATTCCGTCGGCGCAGTGGCAAATGTCGCCGTACCGTTTGATGCGGGTCCTCGGAATGAAGGCCAGTTTTGTTCGAGCGCTTCCCAGGCCGGAAGGACAACCGCTACTTCAGCCTCGAC
>JAJDAB010000409.1 GCA_029262095.1 Candidatus Hydrogenedentota bacterium | reverse complement strand
GCGCGCAAATCGTGTTCCAGTTCATGACCAGTCGTTCTCCCGCTTTTGACACAGCCTAATGCGGCATCATACTCCGAATCGTATTTTCTACGCTCGGTTTTATGACTAGCCGGGCCATCGCGTTACGTGCTTGCGAGCGTGCTTTCGATTTCTCCTTGTTTGCTGCGGATTGCGTTCGTGATGGCATCCACTACTTGTTGATTAATTCGCGACTTCGTAGCCCTGAAACTGTGGAGGTCCAAGCCTCGCAGCCGATTCGCTTCTTCGTCTACGCAGTTTTCGAGTTGATCTGGTTTGACGACTCGGTCCAAATAGCCGAGGCGCATCGCGTCCGTTGGCGCGAACATCGCCGCGATATTGACGTTGGCCAACCCTTGAGGCGCCAATCGGTGCCGCGCCAATTCTATCGCGAACCACGGTACGGTAATTCCGATTGCAACTTCATTCATTCCGATCTGCCACGGACCATCTACCCCGACGCGGGAGTCGGCGGAGAGCATGAGGAACGCACCCATGGGATACGCGTGCCCGGTGCAGACGGTAAGAATAGGTTGAGGGAATGCTAGAAAGCGCAGGATGAGTTGTGCTCCCGCGTTTACCATTTCGAGACTGGCCTCGGTGCCGCGCGCGAACGTCTTCATGTCGAAGCCTGCGGAAAAGATGCCTTCCCGCCCGCTGAGCACAACTACGGCTTCGGCACTTTCTGCCGCGTCAAGCGCGGAGCCGATTTCTTCCATCAGGTCGGTCGACATGGCGTTGACTTTTCCGTCGTCTATCACAATTCGCGCGATTCTATCATTGATATCGATGCTGACTTTGGACTCCATGATCCGTCTCCTTTGAAATTGGGGTTGCATATTATTATATAGACCAGTTACTATAATTCCAATCAAAGGTTGAACACGATGAAGAAGGCCGAAACGCATAAGCAACACCTCGTCCGGACCGCCATGCGCCTGTTCCGACGGCAGGGCTATGCCTCCACGGGACTGCAGCAAATCCTCGCGGAAAGCGGTGCGCCGAAGGGGTCGCTCTATTACTACTTTCCGCAGGGCAAGGAGGCGCTGGGTGAGGCGGCTGTCGTGATGGCTGGCGGCATGGTCCAGGAGATGTTGAGCGACCTGGCGGCCCGGCACAAGTCACCCAAGCGTTTCGTGCGCGCCTACTGCAAGGTCATGGCCGGATGGATGGAGGAGTCGGGGTACGGATCTGGTTGTCCAATCGCGACTACGTTGCTCGAGACAGTGCCTGAATCACCCGCGATCACCGAGTCGGGTCGAGTGGCTATCGATGGTTGGATAGATGTAATTGCCGGAGTTCTCGTGAACGGAGACTTCGACGCCAAGACCGCACGCAGACGTGCGCAATTGATTGTAGCCGCGATGGAAGGTGCGCTTATTCTATCGCGCGTTCGCCAATCTTCCCGACCGATTCTTGACGTAGCCGATCTGATCTAGGCGTAACAACGGTATACCGGCGAACACTCGGGCGATGCCACTACGGCGCTTTTCCGATGACAACCGTCGTGCCGGGATCGGCGCCCGTAGCTTCGCGCATACTGTCCTGATTGATCGCACACTCGACGAATCGCGAACTTTGCAGCAAGACTAATCGTTCGCCGCGATCGACCGCCGCGTACGTCGTCGAGAACGGTGCGCTGAATGTTTCGTCGCCAATGGAGACCTGCAATTGATCGCCCATTTTGATACCTAACGATTCCAGGTGGGCCGCCGTTAACGTTGTAACGAGATTTCCATAGGGGTCCGACCGCATGACTTCGCCGTGAGCGGCGTCGTCACGTACTTTACCCTCCCGCAATTCAATTTGAACCAACGATTTGATCATTGGACCTGTGTCGGTAATCGATGTCCCACTTGCGATCGCCGCTGCGACCGGCCCGAAAATATCGCGGCCATGAAACGTAGAAGAGGAACCCTTCGAGTACCACAAGTCTTCGTTCGTGCATTCGCGTATTTCGGCGATGCCCTCGCGTCGCGCCACCAACGTCAACAGGCCGTTGTCCGGTGCGACGAAATACTGCCCGGTTTTCGTCTTAAGCACGATGCACTTGCGTTTTGTCCCGACACCAGGGTCCACGACACAGCTAAACACCGTGCCTTTTGGATATGCCCCACACGCTTCGGCGAGGATGTAAGCGCCGGTGCGAATGTCGAATGAGGGTACGGAATTTGTGACGGTATCGATGGTGATGTCTGGCGCCTTGGAGTACATTGCGCCCTTCAATATGCCGACGTAAATGGAGTCGTTGCCGTAATCTGTTAGCAAAACGGCGAGACCGTTTCCTTCCGCGGCGGCCGGAGTTGTGATCCCACCGATCATAGCGATTGCGACGATCGGCAATACATATCGTGGAAGCATTGATGAGTCCTCGCGGATTTTGTTACGGATTTACGAGAAGAACGATTGCAACAACGATAGATCGATTTCCGGATACACCGGGTATCGATCGAGCAACGTGGATATGCGTTTGCGCGCACCCGTCACAGCCGATTCTTCGACGGTATACTTTGCTTTGCTCTTTTTGCCCGCGTTGTCGCCTTTTGCGATTGTTGATGGTTGAATATTCGACAATACGAGTTTGAGTATACCTGCGATTTCTCGCATATCGTCGGGCGTCATGCCCAACGTCGTCGTCGCGGGCGTACCCAAGCGAAGGCCGCTGGTGTACCACGGACCATTCGCATCGTACGGCAACGAATTCCGGTTAAGCGTGATGCCGCAATCGCGCAACGCGCTTTCCGCCTGACGTCCGGTCAACCCGAACCCCGTGACGTTTATCAGCAAGAGATGATTGTCGGTGCCGCCGGACACGACGTCGAGCCCTTCGGCGACGCATGCGTCGGCCAGCGCGCGGCTGTTCTCTACGATGCGTCTGGCATACGTCTTGAACTGGGGCTTGTTGGCTTCGGTAAATGCAACGGCTTTTGCCGCCATGACGTGGGGCAACGGTCCGCCCATGACCAATGGACAACCTTTATCAAGCGCTTCGCCGAACTCTTCGGTCGAAAGCACGATGCCGCCGCGCGGTCCGCGCAAGGTCTTGTGCGTCGTGGATGTGACGACGTGAGCATGCGCGACAGGATTGAAGTCGCCTTCGAACACGCCACCGGCCACCA
>JAJDAB010000408.1 GCA_029262095.1 Candidatus Hydrogenedentota bacterium | reverse complement strand
ATCGCCGGTCGCGAACCACGCGCGGCCTAGGGTAGTTGCCCAATCGAATCGGTTGGGCTCCCAGATCCATTTGATATCGCCTTGTTCTTGGGAGAAGTCCTGGAGCGAGGACCAGTGATCCAGCGGTGTTGAATGGCCGTTGAAAGGGTTGCTTCTCCAGTCCGCCGGGCGTTTTAGCCAGCGACTCGAGAAGTATTGCAGTTCGCCGCTAACAATTCGCTCTGCATTCTCTAGCAGTCTTGATCGTGACTGGCTGTCAACCTTGTCTAGATTGGCCTCGGACGGCGTTCCGAAGTGGACTTGTGGGGACTCTACCCCATTGCGGCTGATCTCACTCCAAGAAAGGGGAGGGGTTGTTCGGGTGTACGCGCCGGTGCGTAGTCTCGTTCGATGAAGTGCATATCGGGCGAGGCAACCGAGGCCCAATCGCGGAACGGTGCGCGCGAGGTCGAGATACCGTCCAACGTTTGACATGGTTTCGCGTAAATACCCTTCAGGTAATTCGTATCGGGCAGTGCCAAGATTCGTCGCCGTCGGAAGCCCAGCCGTGGTGACTCCATATCGATGAACATTGGGCAGGCGCCGGATGTGACGTGTAAGCACTCGTTCATTTATAGGTGCAGCCGACGCTTCGGAAACAGGGTTAAATTATAGGGGTGTACCGCGTCCAACGCAAACTGATTGGCCTTTGGCAGAGCGCATGTGCAACGCGGCGCGCGTATTAGAGGGGATGATTTTGTGCGTCGACATCGCCCAATACTTTTTTCTGTTTGGAGCGCAAAGGAGACAGTTGGAATGGCTATTGGATCAAGTCCTCGTTACTTGGAAGAACTCGCCATTGGTGGGGGTTTTGGTGAAGCGGTTGATGGCGGGGCGGACTTCGAGAAGAATGGTGACATTTCCACGGACGGAAGTGTGACGCTTAAAGGAGTGTTGTCTGTTGGTGCGACGCCACACGTGTTGACGAATGCCGCGGGCTTGATTGATGGCGCGAAACTGCAGGACGCGACCGTTGATACGGCTGCGCTCACCGATGATTCCGTTACGCCGTCGAAGCTGGATGAGTCCGGTGATTTTGTTATGAATACGCTAGAACTGGGAGCGAATACCATCATGAACTCCCAGGGTGAAACCACGGTCACGTTTGACGTAAATCAGAACGCGACCGTTGAAGGTGACGTGTACTTAAACGGTGGGGGAAACATCGGCACGGATACGGACAGCGATTTGGTGGAACTTTCAGACAACACCGTCAATCTGAACGGCACAGTAAATATCGATGAAAATGCTGTTTGGAACCGAGAAAAATATGCCGCACAAGGTTCCTATGCGCGCATCGGTGAATGGTATGGGGGGTACTTTCATCTCGCGAACAACGCGATTCGGACCGAAGGGGCATCAGGTCAATGGAATTACGTGAGCACCGGCGCTTGGGGCGGTCAGGCGACTGCGATCAAAATGTCTGGAACACGTATTGAGTTTCTCGCCGCGAACGGTGGGAGCAATCCAATCACTTGGAATACGATCCTCGATATCGACAATGGCGGCGATATAATTTTGGGCAACGCGTCAACGAACACAATTTCTTGTACGGGAAGGTTGGTGGTTCGATCAGTGACTGACGCGGGGCCCATGACCAATACGGCGGGTACGTTCGGTGAAATTGTGGTCAATACGTCGGACAACAAGTTTTATGGATGTACGGTGACGGGGACACCCGCAACGTGGTCTGCGTTGAATTAGGGTCATGATGACATCTAAAGAAGCTCTTGGGATTGTGGACTTGGCACTTGCACAAGCCACAAATTTGCCGGTGTCGTATATGGCGGTCAGCAAGGCGATTCAAATACTTCGAGTGGCTATCGAACGAGAAGAAGTCGCCCAACAGGATAAATCGAACGAGTCTAGTATGTTGAACGAATCGGGTGAAGGGCATCGTCCGGACAATCAGGGAGAATAATTATGAAGGTAGAGAACGCGGATGTACTGGCCGCGCGGTTAGGTGGTTTGGTGATGGAAGCGAAGCGGGCTATTTCGTTCTTGAACCGATTTAAGCATGTGGAAAGCGTGGTGGCGACTGTTGACGCGAATCAAAAGAATCACGCCATGTCGACTTTGGACGGAATGGCGACCGGCATAAATAGTGCCTACGACCTCGCGGCCGAAGCGTTTACGTCCAGTGAGACCATTGTAGAAACGAAATTGGACTAGTCGACTCGGCCTGACGGGGCGATTCCTACGGCAAGAAAACAGTCTTGCGATCAAATGCCGATTCTACAGCGGCAAAGCTGGCGCGCGTGACGTTGGCGAGGTCGGCGAATGGAATGAGGGGTGATCCGCCATCGTTAATTCGTCGGACGAACGCGGCAACCTCAGCGTTGTGTCCTTTGTCCTGGCGGCTCGTCTTGAATTTTTTGAACCCGGCGAAGCCGTAGCCTCGGGTTGCGCGAAAGTTTTCCATTCGGAGTACGCGCTCATCGCTGAAGATGTCTAGGGTCTCTTTGGGATAACTCTTCGCACCGTTCGAAAAATAATTGATCGTGCCAATGGACCCATCGGCAAACGAGATCGCAATCGACATTTTGTCCTGGCGCACGGCCACGCCTTCGCCCGCCATCATTGCAGCGACGGTGGTGATTTGGCAATCGGCAAGAAATGATAGTAAATCGATAAAGTGACACCCCTCTCCAATGATTCGACCGCCGCCGCGTTCCGGGTCTTGGGTCCAGTGTTCTGGGGGAATGGCACCACTGTTGATGGTCATATTCATGCACACCGGTTCGCTTCGGCCGGCGAGGAGTTCTTTTATCTTCACGATGTGGGGACTGAATCGCCGATTGAACCCGACCATCACTTGTTGTTGAGGGTGATTTCGCGCTTGTTCTTCGACGCGTTGTAGTTGTTCTTCGTTGATCGCCAGGGGCTTTTCCACGAAGACGTGTTTACCCGCCTGAAGCGCTTCACAGACGAGGCTCGCGTGGGACGAATGTCCGGTTAGGACAAAGACCGCGTTAACGTCTGGATCGTCCAGCATTGTCTTGTAGTCAGTTGAGGCCTGCGCTATCCCGAACTTCTTGGCCGCGTGCTG
>JAJDAB010000407.1 GCA_029262095.1 Candidatus Hydrogenedentota bacterium | reverse complement strand
AGACATTCGAGCCACCCACGAATTCATGGAGGCACGCGGCGCGACAATCAATTTGCCGCCCACAGCCGTCGAAAGTATGCCGGTTGAGATCATGTTCGTCGCCGACCCCGACGGCATCATCAACGAAATGTTTGGCGTGGTGTCTCCGCGCTAATGAACAGGCGTCCGCGCATACCGAAGATGTGTGCGAACGAGTTTTCATCACGCAAAGTCGCTAAGCCGCGAAGACCAATCAAGAATTTCGCAATCAAGTTCTAGAGACGCAAAGCAATCGCACGGTCGCTAAAAGGAAACGCAATCTTGGCCAAATTCCTCTTGGCGCTCTTCGCGTCTTGGCGGTTCAATTCTTCCTTGTTATACGCCAAATCGAATCCGTGATGTCAGCCGACACGAACAAACTCCCATCCGAAGCCGCCACCACACCCGTGGGCACGCCCATGGGCGGAAACTGCGGTGTGACGCCGAGACCCATTGGTATGCCGGTCGCAATTGTCTCACGCGTGCTCGTCGCTAAGTACAGCGCGACGACCGATTTCGTGCCGGTCTCCGCAACGAGAATCCGGCCTATCCCTCCGATAGCGATACCTTCCGGCTTGTCCAGACCACTCGCAACGACTTTTGTCTCTTTCGTGTCGACATTCACTTGAACTACGTTGCCGCTGGCCCATTCAGTCACGAACACTTGGCCGAGTTCATCCACGGCCACGCCAACCGGTGCGCCAAGCCCTTCGACAACCGTCGAACGTTTCCCATCTGGCGCAATGCGTTCCAATTTTCCGCCGACGAGTAGCGTCACCAACAATGAGCCATCGCGCAAGGCCGCGACATCCATCGAACCCGTCAAGTCCCGATGCGTTGCAAGTAGCTCGTTTGTCTTGCGATCGAAGGTTTGCGCCACGCCCGCATTGAAACTCACCGTATGAATGTGGTCCGCCGTAACGTCGATCCCGGTCGGATACTCCAAATGCGTCTCAACGAAACGTGCGATGTCGGTGATCGTTCCGGTCGCTACGTCGAACGATCGTAACGCAAACGTATCGGCGAGATAAATCGTTTCGCGATTGCCGTCCCGCCAAATCGCCAAGTCCGCAGGAACGCCCAGCGGATCTGCGCGGACGGTGCGCGCCTGTTTCGCATCGAGGTCGATCTCATAGATCGCGCTCTCCGACATCACGGTTACATACATGCGATCTTTTGAATCAAACGTGAGATTATCCATTGCCGTCTTCAACGTGAATACTGTTTCTCTCGCACCAGACTTCACGTCGACCTTCACGATGTCCCCACGCATCGAATCCAGCACGAACAACTCGCCCTTGCTATTGAAGTTTGCAGCTGCGGGGATGCCGAAACCATCCGCGACGACATCCAGCTTCCCGGAGTCCACATCGACGCGCACGACTTGACCCTTAAACCAAAGCGGTCCGTACAGTTTTCCGTCCGGTCCGAAGTCGAAGCCATTCAGACCACCCGGACTGTCCAGTATCATACGTGGAGGCGTTTCGCCCTTGGGATCGATTTCGTACAATGCGTCTCCCAAAAACACTTCCGCGCTGAACAGTCGGCCCTCAGCATTGAACGCGATCGAATTGAATCCGGCTTTACCCTCAGCCACTGTTGTAACGGTGCCATCCGCATCCCGTCGGCGAACCGCGCCCTGGATGATCGACGTGTAATACAGTGCGCCGTCCGGCCCAAACTCCATATCGTCGGCCAGCCCATCATTCGGGCCCACGACGATTTCATGTTCACCCGTCTGCGTATTGACCCGATACACCGATTGCCCGACGACGCTTCCCACATACAGGATGTCGTCCGAGTCGAACGTCAACCCATGAATACAATGAAGCCCAGTGCCTTCGATGAAGGGTTTCGCCTGATATGTAGGCTGTGCATTCGCAGCAGCGCATAACGTTATTCCCAATACTAGCAATCGATACATGATTGACTCCCCAATTCCATATACATTGTTTCCATTTTTCCGTGGCTCTGCGTTGTCGCTGCTAGGACTTCGTTACCGACAGCCTGAAATCCTGCATTCGTTGCATCAACCGCGAAACGATTTCGGGATGATCCGTTGCGACGTTATACATTTCACGCGGATCGCGGCCGAGATGATACAACTCCACCGGCGCGTCTGCGTTTTCCTGACGCAATTTCCAAGTTTTGTCGCGCACCGCATGCAATTGTTTTCCCCGGAAATAGTAGAACCAATCATTTGGTGAACGCTCGCCAGTTTCCAACAACGGCAATATGTTCTTGCCATCGATCGTTCGATCAGTTGGTCCCTCTGAGTTCGTCACGTCGAGTATCGTCGGAAAGAAATCCATCGTCGACGCCAACTCATCCGAACGCACGCCCTTCGGAATATGCCCCGGCCAACACGCAATCATTGGGACCCGCATTCCGCCTTCATAGGTCGTCGCTTTCGAACCGCGCAATGGTCCCGGCGAACCGCCATGCCAGTGCATGTTACCGTCCTGCAACATGCGGTCTGGAAGGTTCAGCCAAGGGCCGTTGTCGCTCGTGAAAATCAGCAACGTGTCTTCTTCGACACCTGCCTCGCGAAGCGCTTCACGGATACGCCCCGTGCTCCAATCGATCGTTTCAATAACGTCGCCATACAATCCCGATCGCGATGTGCCTCGAAACCGATCTGATGTGCGAATCGGCAAGTGCGGCATGCTGTGCGCCAAATACAAGAAAAATGGCGAGTCGCCCGATTCCTTGATGAAGCTAACCGCTTCTTCGGTATACCGTTCCGTCAATGTATCTTGATTCACCGGGTGTTCAATCGGTTCCGTGTCGCGGAACAACTGCAACGGCTTATCCGTTTGAACCCACGGCTTGATCATGTCGTTGCTATACGGCAGTCCGAACCACGAATCGAAACCGCG
>JAJDAB010000406.1 GCA_029262095.1 Candidatus Hydrogenedentota bacterium | reverse complement strand
GCGTCCGCGCTAAAGCCGTCGAAAAAAATCAGATATCCCAAGAGCAAGCGGCACGAATGAGCGATCATGAAGCCGTTAATCTCATTTTCGCCGCGGGCTTGTCAACAGCGCAGGAGGTCACGAATATCTCCGGCCGCGGGGTCGGAATGGATGTTGTCCGCACGAACATCGAAAAGATTGGCGGCACGGTGGACATCGTTAGTCAAGCCGGGGTTGGCACGACGTTGCGCGTGAAAATACCGTTGACGTTGGCAATCATTCCTGCGCTTATCGTGACCTCGGGTGATGATCGTTACGCGATTCCGCAGGTGAGCTTGTTGGAATTGGTCCGACTGGAATACAAGGAAGGCGAACGTGCGATTGAATATATTCAAGGTTCGCCAGTCTATCGTCTGCGCGGCAAGCTACTGCCGCTCGTCCATTTGAGAAAACAGTTAGGATTCGATGATCTTAAGCCGCCAACTCCGGATGGCAACAATACCATCATGGAAGCTGGCGGCCAGGCTAAGTCTACTGACTCGTCCGAGGAAGAAGCTGAGCAGGCAGTCAATATTGTGGTGTTGCAGGCGGAAGGGCGCCAATTCGGTCTCATCGTCGAACGTGTCCAAGACACGGAAGAAATTGTCGTTAAGCCTCTAGGCAAACAAATCAAGAGCATATCTGCGTTTGCCGGAACCACGATCATGGGTGACGGAAAAGTCGCGCTGATTTTGGACGTTCTAGGGCTCGCGCAGCAGGCGCATGTTGTGTCGCGGAAAGGCGAGCAAATTCCCATGGACGCAGTCGATTCTGACACCGTCGGCGAGGACGAACGGGAAGCAGTACTTCTTTTCAAAACTACGGACGACGAGCGTATGGCGATGCCATTGGATGTTGTCGACCGGCTAGAGGAATTCCCGTTCGAGGCCATCGAGCGGGCGGGCGCGCTGAATGTGGTCCAGTACCGGGGCGAGATTATGCCGTTAATAGAGGTGAGCGGTCAGTTCACCGGAGCTAGTAAGAGTCTCAACAATGGTGACGGGGGTGGCGAGGATGACCCAATTCATGTTGTGGTGTTTTCGATGGAGGGCAGGAGTGTTGGTTTGCGCGTCGGCAAGATTCTCGATGTCACCGAGGAAGACTTGTCTGCCAAAGGTCAGTCGGGTCGCGATGGCGTCTTATTCACGACGGTGATTCAAGGAATGGTGACGGAGTTCATCGACACTGCGGCGGTGGTTCGCCGAACGATCCCGGTTTTCACGAGCGGAGTGAACTAAATCCATATGAATGATGAACGGCAATTGTGTACTTTCTATCTGGACCAGTACTATTTCGGCGTCGACGTGCTGAACGTTCAAGAAGTATTACGTTATCAGGAAATGACGAGCGTTCCATTAGCGCCGCCAGAGGTCGAGGGGTTGATTAATCTCCGAGGCCAGATCGTGACTGCGATCGATATGCGGCGCCGACTGGAGTTGCCTGAGCGTACGTCCGGAGAGCCTCCATTGAATGTCATCATTCGCACTGAGGACGGTGCGGTGAGCCTGCTGGTCGACGAAATAGGCGATGTGCTCGAAGTGAACGAGGATGCGTTTGAGGGACCTCCAGAGACGGTATCGGGCGTAGCGAGGGAAATCATTGAAGGTGCCTATAAACAACCCGACCGATTGCTGCTAGTGTTGTCACCGGAAAAAACGGTCGATTTGAATCATTCCAATACCAATGAGCAAAAAGGGGAATAACGTGCTGCATGCTATATCGACACTCGTATTGGTTCTGTTGGCTGCCGGGATCTACCTGCGCAAGCGCAACAATACCTGGCATTGGCGGATGATGATTTCAGCTTTCGTTGTCGACGTCGCGCTTGTCTTATACATCGAAGTAAAGCTTCACGCAGTCGAGACGGTGGTCGCCGAAATCAGCCCGTTCATATGGTTTCATGCAACCGTGTCCACTGCGGTACTTGCGCTCTATCTAGTCATGTTCGCGCTGGGTCGCAAATTGATAACTGGTCAAAATGCACTGTTGCTCACACATCGCAATGTTGCGTTTGCTTTTTGCTTTTGCCGTGTTACGAATTACGTGACGAGCTTCTACGTTTAGTTTGGGGAATCATGAAGGGGTATCTCTTCTTTAACCGGTCAATGGGGGAAACGCTATGAGTCAGGTAACGCAGGATGTGACGATCCTGGATTCAACGGAAGCACTGTATGCAACGCTTGACAATGTACAGGCAAACATTTTGATCGCCGATCCGGATATGACCATCGTCTATGCCAACGATGCGGCCGTGCGAACCCTAAAAGCGATTGAGTCTCAAATTCGGGAATCGTTTGGCGTCGGTGTGAATGACATTGTGGGTGGGCCCATTCACCGATTCCACAAGGATCCGGAAAGTGTTGAGAAGGTGCTTAATAACCGGAAAGCGCTTCCGCACGACACGGAGTTTACGTTCGGCAATGTCACTCTGAAAGCGACGATCAATGGAATGTTTAACGGTTCGCCGACGCCCATGGGTTATGTCGTTAATTGGGAAGATGTTACGGACAGCAAGAAGGCGGCGGGTGAAATCGCGCGCATTCAATCGATGATCGAGAATGCGCCCGTCAATGTAATCATGGCTGACCCGGATTTGACCATTACGTACATGAATCCCGCGTCACACAAGACCTTGGAGACGCTGCAGGAATACCTACCGGTCCCGGTGAGCCAAGTCGTCGGTGCAAACATAGACATATTTCATAAGGACCCATCGTTCCAACGAAAGATACTTTCAGATCCCAAGAATTTGCCGCACCGTGCCAACATTCAAATTGGTCCGGAGGTTGCCGATTTGTTGGTCAGCGCCGTTAATGACGAAGACGGGAACTACCTCGGGCCGATGGTGACGTGGGAAGTAATCACCGAAAAACTCAGGCTGGAATCCGAACAAGCCCGCGTGCAAGCGATGGTAGAGAACTCACCAACGAACGTGCTCATGGCGGATAAAGATCTAAATATCACCTACGCCAATCCCGCGTCCCTTAAGACGATGACGGACTCGCTACAGCAGTATCTGCCGGTCCCGGTTGATCAAATCGTGGGTTCCAGCATCGATATATTCCACAAGGATCAGGCGTATCAGCGCAAGATTCTGTCGGATCCAAAGAATTTACCCCACCGCGCCAATATACAAATCGGCCCTGAAGTCGCAGACCTGTTGGTGAGTCCGATACACGACCAAAATGGCGAATATCTTGGTCCGATGGTAACGTGGGAAGTTATCACTGATAGGCTTCGTTTGGAGACCGAACAGAAAGATTTGGGAGAAAACACCGAGGCGACAATGCAAGTGTTGGCTGCTTTGGCCTCCGCTGAATCAATGGAGCAAGCCGCGCAAATGGCCATGAATTCTGCCCGGGATGCTTTCGGATGGGCCTATGGTTCTTATTGGACAATCGATCACGATAAGAACGCGCTTACGTTCCAAGTCGAATCCGGAGATGCTGGCGAAGAATTCCGACGCGTAACGCTTGACGCGTGCTTTCCAGAAGGCGTCGGTTTAGCCGGTAAGGTCTGGCAGCGCCGTGAGCTAATGTTCGTCGAAGACATTGGCGCGATGACCGATTGTTGTCGCGCGCCTGTCGCCCAGAAGGTCGGTGTGAAGAGCGGCGTATCGTTCCCGATTATCATGCGCGGTGATGTCATTGGAACAATGGATTTCTTCGCAACGGAAACGCTTTCCCCCAGCCAGCAACGACTTGATGCATTGCGGGGAATCGGGCAGATGGTTTCACAGGCGATGGAGCGCATCGCCGATCAAGAACGGCTGCGAACTAATGTCGACCTAATGCTTGGAGTCGTCAATGCTGCGTCGCAGGGCGATCTCACGCAAGAAGTTACCGTGTCGGGCGAGGACGCCATCGGCCAGATGGGTGAAGGCCTTTCCCGATTTATGAATGACTTGCGTGAAAGCATGAAGTCGATTGGGCAGACGGCTGAAACACTTTCTTCTTCGGCAGAGGAACTCACGTCTGTTAGTACGACGATGGGTGCCAACGCTGAAGAAACTTCAGCGCAGGCAAATGTCGCTTCGGCGGCCGCTGAAGAAGTGAGCAAGAATGTGCAAACCGTCGCGACGGGTACCGAGGAGATGAATGCGAGCATCAAGGAAATCGCAAAGAATGCGAATGATGCTGCAAAAGTTGGTCAGGAAGCCGTAAGCGTAACGGAATCGACGAACGAGACCATTGGAAAACTTGGCCAAAGCAGCGCTGAAATAGGCCAGGTCATCAAGGTCATCACATCGATTGCGCAGCAAACAAATTTGTTGGCGTTAAACGCGACGATTGAGGCCGCACGTGCCGGTGAGGCCGGGAAGGGATTTGCCGTCGTGGCTAATGAGGTTAAGGAGTTGGCGAAAGAGACCGCGAAGGCTACTGAAGACATCGGTCAAAAGATTGAAGCGATTCAGGAGGATACGCGTGGTTCTGTTGATGCTATCGGTCAAATCAGTGCCATCATTGACCGAATCAATGACATCCAGAACACTATTGCCGGCGCAGTTGAAGAACAAACAGCCACGACCAACGAAATAGGGCGCAACGTATCTGAGGCGGCCAAGGGAACTTCCGAAATCGCGGAAAACATTACGGGAGTCGCGTCGGCTGCTGAGAGTACATCCAGCGGAGCCGCGGATACACAGACCTCTGCAGGTGAACTTTCGCGGATGGCCTCTGAACTACAGAAACTCGTATCGCAGTTCAGGGTATAAGCCGCCGAAAATGTGATTGAAGATTTGATATGGGATTAATGCCACATACGGCAGCCCGAGCGATGCAGCTTGGGCTGCTGGCTCGCGACTTGACGCAAGTCAAACGTGATACGAATGCGACTCGTGCGCGTTCACATCTCGTGGAACGTCTGGGCCGCCTCCATGGCATTCCGCAAAAGATCGGTCAGATTCTCTCGCTTGGAGAACTGGACGAGGCCGATCTGATTTACACACCGCTGACGGAGGCTAACGCCTCTTTGCCTGCAACCGAAGTGTTCGAGGTCATTGAGTCCGAACTTGAGCGGCCGATCTCCGAGATGTTTCGTTCCATCGAAGTCGACGGAGTCTGCGCATCGTTAAGTCAGGTTCATCGGGCGGAGATGCATGACGGACGCGCAGTCGCGATCAAAGTGCAGTACCCCGGCATTCAACGCGACGTTTGGATGGATTTGAAGGCGTTGGGCTGGATGACGGCACCGGTCGGAGGACTGCGTCGCGGATTTGATCTTCGCGCCTATCAACGCGAGGTGCAAGATCTTCTGGCGGAGGAACTGGACTATCGTCACGAAGCGGACACGCTTCGTATTTTTGGTGACCAGGTTTCGGATTGGCCCGATGTCTCGGTACCAGATGTCATACCTGAATGTAGTGGCGAACGTGTGTTAACCATGACGTGGATTGAAGGCGGCCCCGTAAGCGATACATCCGCCTGGACCTCTTCGCAACGGCACTTGGCGGGTCGAACATTGTTACGCCTGTTTTTATCAAGCTGTTTTGATTGGCGTTGTCTGCATGGGGATCCGCATCCAGGCAACCTGCGGTTTTGCCTTGACCGTGGTCAACCAATTATTGGGCTCCTGGATTTCGGTTGCACCAAAAATATTGGGCTGGAATTATCCAATGCACTTCGTGTGCTTATCGATCTGACGATTTCAGGAGCGCTTGAAGAAGAAGCAGACGAAGTATACGCCCAATACATTCACATTGGGTTCAATCCGGATTTATTGGAGCCTATGAAGTCCGTCTTGCCCAAACTCACGTCGTTATTGTTAGAACCGTTTGCTCACCCCGGACCCTATAACGTTTCGTTGTGGCGACTGAGTGAACGAGTCAGTTCAATTCTCGGTGATCATCGATGGAGCTTTCGAATGGCCGGTCCTGCCCACTTGTTGGTTTTGTTACGGTCCTATCAGGGATTAGTTCAGTATTTGAAATCCATGAACGTGTCCGTTAATTGGCGGCATACTTATCAACAGGTATGTGGCGAAGCAATGGTCACGCGGCATAGAACGCCCATGCAAATCGCGTCTGCGGACGCGGTGCACGCCGCACGCCTGCGAATTCAAGTGTTAGAGCACGGGAGGCAGAAGGTGGCTGTCACCTTCCGGTCGCGCGCCGCAGTGTTTCTCCACGAATTGCTGCCGGACGATCTTGTACCGAAGCTGGCTGACCGCGGCATCGACGTTCGCGCCATCGAGGCAGCCGTCGTCAAGAATGGATTTGCGCCCGGCGAACTTTTCGCGCTCGACGAGGGTGCGAAACGCATTAGAGTCTGGTTGGACTGAACCGTGGAGATTCAAGATCGGGTTTGCAATCTAAACACTTTGAAAGGAGCCAGCGATGCGAACGCTCGTAATCGATGATGCAAGAGTAATGCGAATGATTCTATCTGGACTATTACAAGAGTTGGGTTTCGAGCCGTTCGTCGCCGAAGATGGCCGGGATGCTCTTAATGTCTTGGCTGAAGTGGGAATGGTCGATTTGATGCTCGTTGACTGGAATATGCCGAACATGAACGGTCTTGAGTTCGTAAAAGAAGTCCGCAAAGACGCTACGTATGCAGACGCCAAGATCATGATGGTGACTACGGAAAGTGAAATGGAGAACGTCATTCAGGCCTTAGAAGCCGGTGCGGATGAATACGTGATGAAACCATTTTCCAAGGAAGCCATTTCAGAAAAGCTGGCTCTATTGGGTCTCGTGGCGACGTCGTAGTTTCGGTAAGATTCAATGCTTAAGATTCGAGTACTCATAGTAGACGATTCGGTAGTCATTCGGAAGATATTGTCCGATGAGTTATCCAAAGATCCCATGATCGAAATCGCGGGAGTGGCCGCGAACGGGCGCATTGCGCTTCAGAAGATTCCGCAAATCAATCCCGATGTCATAACGCTTGACATCGAAATGCCAGAGATGGACGGTCTGGAAACGCTTCGGGAAATCCGAAAGGTATATGCCGATCTACCCGTCATCATGTTTAGCACGTTGACCGAGCGAGGCGGCGCAGCCACGCTAGACGCGTTGGCACACGGTGCGAGCGATTACGTCACGAAGCCCGCTAACGTGGGCAAAGTGTCGGAAGCGCGCCAACGGGTACGGGACGATCTTGCGTCCAAGATATTCGCCTTGTGCCGGAAGGCGCCCGCGGATGCTGTTGAGCGCATCGCTACCCCCGTTGTTACTTCTGATCAACCGGCGGTGATTCGCAAGCCAAAGCCTGTCGGCAACCAACGGATTGAAATTTTGGCAATCGGCGTGTCGACCGGTGGACCGAACGCGCTCGCAGATGTCATTCCGCTCTTGCCCGGGGATTTGCCTGTGCCGGTGTTGATCGTGCAACACATGCCGCCTCTATTCACCCGATTATTGGGCGAACGGCTAAACGGGAAGAGCGAGCTGGAAGTAAAAGAAGCCGAAGAGGGGGACGCAGTCGAAGCCGGTCGGGTATTGATCGCGCCGGGTGACTTTCACATGGAATTGGCCCTGTCCGGGACGGGATTCGTAGCTCATATGCAGCAAGGCCCTCCGGAAAACTCCTGCCGTCCCGCTGTGGATGTACTCTTTCGATCGGTGGCGAGTCACTTTGGCGCTAACGCGCTTGGGGTCATCATGACGGGAATGGGCCAGGACGGTCTCCGTGGATGCGAATTATTCAGCGAAAACGGCGCGCCTGTTTTTGTACAGGATGAAGAAACAAGCGTGGTATGGGGCATGCCCGGGTTCGTGGCGAACGCGGGCTTGGCCGATCGCGTGTTACCGCTCGACCAACTGGCCGGGGAAATCAGCCGCCGCGTCGGAACGAAGACCGCCGCGCGAGCGCATCCGTAAAGAATTAGGGGAATGGCATTGACGAAAGATGACAAGGCGAAATTGGGGAGCGAGGATTTCGACTACGTTGCGAAACTCGTTCGCGACAAATCCGCGATTGTACTCGAACCGGAAAAACTTTATTTGGTCGAAGCCCGCTTGGTGCCGGTAGCGCGGCGGGAAGGGTTCGATTCGATTAGCGAACTTGTCGCTAAAGTTCGCGGCATCTCCGGCGGCCCGTTGCGCGAGATGGTGGTCGAGGCGATGACGACCAATGAAACATCCTTCTTCCGCGATATCACGCCCTTTCAGGCCCTCAAAGAACAGGTGTTGCCGGAGCTGATCGAGTCGCGTTCGGATAAGAAGAAACTCAACCTCTGGTGTGCGGCCAGTTCCACCGGACAAGAACCGTACTCGATCGCGATGACACTCAAGGACGGGTTTCCCGAGCTTGCAGATTGGGATATCACCTTCTATGCGACCGATCTATCTCTTGAGGTTCTGAATCGGGGAAAGGAAGGCTTCTACTCACAACTGGAGGTGAATCGAGGTCTTCCGGCACCGATGCTGGTGAAGAACTTCACAAAAGAAGGGACGGAGTGGCGCGTTAAGGAGGACTTACGCAACATGATTGATTTTCGCCAACTCAATCTGATCGGGAATTGGCCTCCCATGCCTCGATTCGACATTGTATTTGTACGCAATGTTCTGATCTATTTCGATGTCGACGTTAAGCGGGGAATACTTGAGAACATGAGGCAGACCATGGCATCCGATGCGTTTTTGTTTCTGGGTAGCGCGGAAACGACCTTGAACATCGCAGAGGAATTTACCCGCGTGAAGTATGACCGAGGCTCCTGCTACCGCTTGGTCGCCTAGCACATTTGAAATCCAACGGAGAAAATCTGTGAGTTCACATCAAAATTTGAGGGAATGGACTCGAATTCAGGAGGCGCTTAATGTCTCGTTTGAAGTCGATCACGGCGCAACACTGCGAGGGACGACTCGAAATATCAGCGCGAACGGCGTGTTAATCGAGGGGCAAGAGGTCGCTGAAGTCGGCGTTAGCGGGACGGTAACTATTTCCCGCTGTGACGAGGATTCGGAATTAGCGATTCAGGGGCTTGGTGAAGTCGTTCGTAGTGACGGCGCTGGTCTCGCGGTACGTCTCACAGCGTTGATTGGTGAGGAATCCTATACCCACCTTCGAAACCTGATCGTCTATAACGCTGCAGGCGATGCGGACAAGGCTGATCAAGAATTCCGGGACCACATCGGACTCATTCGCCCTTCCGACCAGTCCGATTCCTGATCGACCGGACCACGGCACCATTCAAGAGTGCGGCGTCATGCACTCGTCCGGGACGTTTCATATTCGGCTATCGTACCGCCCTGAATCTGCTCATAACACTACTAATGCGCGACAGAATTCTCTAATGGTAAAGTGTTTGGTGATAAATAGTTAGGGCCCGCCGGTGGCTTGACAATTCTCTGGATATTACGTAGTTTCTCAGCTGGGGGAACTATGAGGCAGATGCGGGCTATAACTATGCTTTTTGGGCGGCACGATCACGTCCGCTCTCAGAGCGCGAATTCGGAATTGGTGGGTCAGCCACAAAGTGGCATCTTGGGGTACGTTTTCATTGGGGTTTGGGTAGTATTCTCAGGAATCGTACTCGGGTCGAAGCTGGGCGTTCTTTCGGTCCAACTCAGGGATTACGCAGAACTATTGATCGTTCTGTTTTTGCTTATCTTAGTCGCTCTCACGGCGTACATGTGCAGGGATGTCCTCAAGGATACGCAGATGCGCGTTGTGGTTTGGGGTTGCGTCGCAGTCGCGATTCTCTCCCGGCTCATTGATATGAAATTCGTTCGTCAATGGATCCTCGATAAAGATCCTGTTTTGCATCAGATTTATTCCGCAAGCGAGCGCAGTCTGGACATTGCCATTATTGGCCTTCTCGTTTTCGGCTTTTGTAAGGTTATCCTTACTCTTCGTCAGACGATTGCAACGTTGGAAATGGAGCAACGCAACCTTCTGGCGGAGCAATCCGAACGTCAGGCCGCGGCTGTCGCGCTGTCCGCGAGCGACGCCAAGTTCCGTTCGATGGCGGAATCTACCGCGGCGGCAATCTACATCATTCAAGAAGATAAATGTGTGTACGCCAACCCGGCTGCTTGCAAGATGTCTGGTTATACCACAGACGAATTGTTGTCACTGACTTTCGACGAATTTTTCATGCTTGAGCGACATGGGAAATGCAGAAATCTGGCATTGGAATGGCAGGAAGGTCTGGAGATACCGATATCGTTCGAGGGCAAATTTAGAACGAAGACCGCCGCTGTAAGATGGGGTGCGACTACGGTTGCGCCCACTGATTACGATGGACGCCGTGCACTCATCGGGACGACATTCGACATTACGGATCGTAAAGAGGCCGAGCAAGCGCTCGAACAGCGAGAAGAGTGGTTTCGAAGATTGGTCCAAGACTCGGCGGACATTACCTGCGTCGTCGGGCCGGAAGGGACCTTAGACTACGTGACGCCGAGCGAACCGATCGTCCCTGGTTACGACATTATCGACGGACTTGTCGGGGAAAATCTTTTTGACTATATACATCCAGACGATTTGAACGACTGCCTCGACGCGTTTCAGCGAATCATGGCCACTCCAGGAAATGTGGAGCGTCAAGTCTTTCGGTTTCGCACACCCGAAGATCAATGGGCGCACTTGGAAGCGCACGGCCGAAACTTGATTCATGATCCTGTTATTGGCGGCATCGTCGTGAATGCGAGAAACGTGACCGAACGAATGGAAATGCAGGAGAAACTGCGGCAATCTCAAAAGATGGAGATTCTGGGCCAATTGGCAGGAGGCGTTGCCCACGACTTCAACAATCTTCTGATGACCATCCTAATACGTAGTGAATTGTTGGAGATGGACGAAAGCATCGGTGAATGTGCTTTGGAGGAAATCGCTGAAATCCGAAAAGCCGGCGAACGCGCCGCGAGACTGACCGGGCAGTTGCTTACGTTTGGTCGACGCGAAAAGAACAACGTTGAGCAAATCGATCTAGCGCATGCGATTCATGAAATGGAGAAGATGTTGCATCGAGTTCTCGGAGAGGATATTCGACTCGTTACCGATGCGGAGTCCGATCAATGCACGTTTATGGCAAATCCATCCCATGTTGAGCAAGTGCTCTTGAATCTGGCGGTTAACGCGCGTGACGCAATGCCCCTGGGTGGAACGCTATTCATTTCTGCACGGCGTGTAAACAGCGCACATCGCGGGCAGAATGTTGAGCACACCGCATCGGGGGATTTCGTTAGCCTATGTATCCGAGATACGGGCTGTGGAATGGATAAAGAAACTCAGGCCCAGGTATTCGAGCCCTTCTTCACGACAAAAGCGCCGGGTCAAGGTACCGGTCTCGGTCTTTCAACGGTGTTCGACATCGTGAAGCGATACGATGGAAATATTGGGCTGGAGAGCAAACCCGGCGAGGGAACCAGTTTTTCGATTAGTTTTCCGTATTCGAGTGAACTTGACGTTGGGGAAAAGACGCAGATCGAAGCAAAATTCGACGACATCAACGCTGAGAAGAGAACAGTACTCATCATCGAAGACGACGCGGAAGTTCGCGCCTTGACCGGTCGTATCCTGTCCGACGCTGGATTCATGACGATCCTTGCAGCTGATACCGATGACGCCATTCGAATGTGCGCGGATCCAAGTACACAGATCGATTTGGCAATATCGGATGTCGTGATGCCGAACATGGGTGGTCCGGAATTGGTTAAAGAGCTCAAAGCCCAACGTCCGGATCTGAAAATTCTCTTCATGTCCGGGTATACCAGCGACAGGTTGGAGCGCTATGGACTTGATTCGTACGACGCTAACTACCTCAACAAGCCATTCTCGCCCAAAGCTCTTCTGAAAACGGTACAAGATTCGTTTACTGATTGAACGTGGGCGGGACGGAACCTCGTATGGGCTAAATTCAGACTGTGTCCCGAAAGGTGCAGGGCTGTAGACTACGTTTGCCGAGCCTGAGAATTGAAGATATCATCGATATAGGTTTTCAGAGCAGATTATCGAGAAACGCAGGATTGGAGTACGCGTCTCTTAAGGGCGCAGGGTCAAAAAATTCAGCCGAGCAAGAGCTCGCAATTGTCGTCGGTCGTTAACGGATTTCACACGCTGATTTTTGTTTGAGATATGTCCATGGGCGACGTTGTTTGGATCCATCTTGGGGCGAAGCTTTCCCGTTAGGCACACCTCTCCACTTGATTCAATAATCTTCGGTGCTGGAAATGTTACGCTGCGTCGCAATGGTAATACTTGAGCATTCCTCTCAGCCGTTCTCGACATTGAACGTGGGCTTCTGTTGAGTTAACGCTTTCATGGAAGTCGATGACGTTGTTGTCCAATCCTTGATGATTGCGCTCATTGTGATAATGCTGTCCGAACTCGGTGAGTGCGCGACGCAGAGAGTTCTCTCCGAAGAACACGATATTGTTCAAGCACTCGGATTTCATGCTCCTCATGAAGCGCTCGATGTAGGCATTCAAGTTCGGAGACCGTGGAGGGAGGAACACGATGTTCATATCCGCGCTTTTCAGCACACCGGCAAATGGCAAGAACTTTTTGTCGCGGTCAAGCAGTAGATGCCGTGTGTCGTTGAGGAATCCTTCATCAGTATCTACGAGATTCCGTGCTGCTTGGCGAACCCAAGAAGCTCCAGGGTTGGGCGTGATGCCTACAACTTCAACACGACGGCTAGATAGCTTAATCACGACGAGGACGTAGTAAGTTACCAGGCCCTTGCGCGTCCAGACCTCAACCGTCGTGAAGTCCGCCGCGCCCAAAACCTCCCAATGGGCATTGAGAAAAGTCTTCCAGGTCGTTCTCTTGCCACGGTCTGGTGCTGGTTCGATTCTGTGCTCGCGAAGGATGTTGCCGACGGTTGTGTCCGAAAGCTTGACGCCCACGTTCTTGAGCGCTCCCTGGATCCGGTCGTAGCCCCAGGTCGGGTTCTCCTTCGCCATCCGCAGTAGCAATTCGACGGTTTCTTGAGGTGTGGGTGGTCGACCGACTTTGGTTGGGCGTTCGCTGTAGTCTCACTTCTGTGCTATCAACTCGCGGTGCCAGCGGAGGATGGTGTCCGGCGTCATAATTGTCGTCAGCCCTCGCAGCCCGCGGCGACCAAGCTCCTTTCCTTTCACAGCTAGTCTCCGGCGCTGGTCATCATTCAGTAGGGTTCGCTTTTTGCCGAGTTTCTCTCTCAAAACCTGGTTTTCGGTCTCCAAGTACTCGATTACGCGCTGTTGCTCGCGGTTCAAATGAGAGGCCAAAACAGGGTGATCAGATGCCATGGTTTGAGTATGAATTCCAGCATGAATCGTACAGACTCCTTCCGACGGGAAGGGTATCACGCTGAGCCGGTTAGGACTGGCTTCGGCCTACTTGCCTAGAGGACAAGGGCTTACATGTTCGATCGAGTTTCTTGACCCTACGCCCCGCTAGGCATGTGCGTTGTTCGACAAAGTCGACATCATTGAGTTTGCTGTCCCAATCATACCGGCTTTGAACTCCGTATGACCCAATTGGCCTGCGGGAACAAAGAAATTGGGGATACGAATTTGCCGAGGGCCGTTCGGGGTGCCGACGTATACATTGTTCCAATGCCTGATCCGGATCTCGCCGCCGCCGTCGACGTTCTGGAGTTCAGCGTACGCTGTTCCGAACAACGCTGACATAACAATTACCGCAACGACCCGCGCAGCGCCCATGATGTTCTCCTCCATATTCGATTTCGCACGAAGATGTTGTCGCCTACCGGCTTCTCCTGATAAATCCGTCAGTGTATTCTTTGCTAAGAATCGGTCCAACGAGTGGTTTAATGCCTCAATTTGATGGCGCAATGGACAATGCGGTTCGGTGCCACAATAGTCTTTCCCGTACGAACACATGTACATGTTGTCCTCGCGGTCGAATAAATCCGCGATTTCCCTGAGCGTGATGCTTTTAGGTTTCCGAGCGAGCCGATATCCACCGCCCGGTCCACGCGTTCCTTCTATCAGTTGTGCCCGAGATAATTCGGTCAGTATTTTCGAGACGAACGGCGCTTGCAGATCGCGCGACTTCGCAATCTCCCCTGCGGACAGCCGGCGATCCCTTTCTTTATATACCTCGGCCATGTAGCCAAGGGCCGCGATAGCGACTTGGATCGAACGACTGAGCATGCTTCGTTTCATGAATGGGGAACCTTCCTGAAGGAGAGGATAATACAACCAATCACGCCGGTAGTGGCGCATTGGAGAACTCTCCGGCTATTCCTCCATTCCGAAAAGCGTTCTAGTACGCGCTTATGGCGAAATTAAGATAAACAACTCTTGCTTTCGCCATATCGAGCTTGCTATCTTTCAATTGCGTTAGCGCACTACGTTCGTCGCCCTGGGCATTTTGCAGGAGGCACTGTGGAGATAGATCAAAAAATCTCGATCGAAGTACCTGATTTCGGGTATTGGAAAGATCAGATCAAATGCCAAGCCGCCTGTCCGGTCCATACCGATGCGCGGGGGTACGTCAGGGCCATCGCGGAAGGAAACGATGAGCTGGCCTACTTGATCGCGCGCGGCCCCAATCCACTCGCCTCCATTTGCGGTCGCGTTTGCGGCGCGCCTTGCGAAACGGCTTGCCGACGGGGCGACTACGATAAGCCCGTTTCGATCCGCGCGCTGAAGCGATACATCTGCGAAAAGTTTGGTCCCGAATCGCGGGAAGACGGGGGCAAATCGCTGATCGATTTCCTCAAAGACGCCGCACATCGACAAGCGCCGGCCCAGTGCCAAGACAAAGAAGAGCTGCTTCCACTCCTGCAATCCATGATGGATGACACCGTCCAAAAGGTTGAGGGGAAGACTGTCGGGATAATTGGAAGCGGTCCCGCGGGACTGGCGTGCGCGCACGATCTGGCGTTGCTTGGGTTCGACGTGACGATCTATGAAATGGAGGAGGTTCTCGCGGGAATGTTGTCGTTGGGCATTCCGGAATACCGTTTACCCCGGGATCTCATTCGCGCGGAAATCGAAGTCATCACGTCGTTAGGGGTCCACGCGGTGACCGGCTGCGAAGTCGGCGCCGACGTGACGTTTCCGGAACTGCGCGAGCGGCATGACGCCGTCGT
>JAJDAB010000405.1 GCA_029262095.1 Candidatus Hydrogenedentota bacterium | reverse complement strand
CGAACGCAGTGTCCATCGCCGAGGCGCACTTCCATCCCGAAGCGTGGATTCGCGCGATCTACGCCGACGATACGCCCGTCGGATTTCTCATGTTGCACGATGAACATTTATTGGAGGAACCACGAGAAGTCGGCTACTACTACGTCTGGCGGTTCATGATCGACCAACGCTATCAGAGGCGTGGGTATGGTCTTCAAGCAATGAAGCTACTTGTAGATCATGTGCACACCCGCCCGCACGCGGAGCAAATGCTATTGAGCCACGTTTCCGGCGGCGGAAACGCGGGCTCGTTCTATGAAAAACTTGGCTTCAAGTACACGGGCAAGGAAGTTGCTGGTGAATTGGAGATGCAGCTCGATCTCAGATCGCACGGGCGTTAGATTCCGGAGAATATTTTGGAGTGCGCAAGCTTGCTTGCGCTTTGGTCTAGGAAGCTTGCTTCCGTCGCTAGGGAATGCAGATGAGGGCCTAGTGAATCGCGTTCGTGTCGGGGGCAAGCCCCTTTGTAAATGCGGCGACAAGTCGCCGCACTCCAAAAAAGGTTACGGTTTCAAACAAGATTTCGTAGCCGCGCAATCAAGGATGACAAGAGACTGAATGGACTCTTATTCATCGCTTGCATGGCCTCAGCGTAGGTGGATTCTCGTAACGCATACGCTGCATCATAGTGCCGCTTGCAGTACCACTCTACCGCGTCCGGGTGTCCCGTCATGCCATCAGGTAATGATTTCGCGTCTTGGAAATAGACCAATCCGCCGCCGTCATCGGTGTCGAACCGGCGGCCACACACATCACAGATCGGCGGCTTCATCGCTCGTCTCCCTTGGTCCCATTCGTTGATTATACCTGCGCCATCTCTCATACTACGCGTTCGATTTGCGTGTGCCTTCGGCCACGCCCAACTCAACATTCCAGGAATTCGTTTTTATGAACTGCACGAAATACGGTCATCGAAATCTTTTCGCTTGCGTTATCGCGATGCTTCTTATGGGAAGCGCGATTGCTTACGCAGCCGAATTCGAGCCGCCGATTGCCCCGGCTTCCGACGAAGGCGAGAACGCGATTTCGCGTTTTGCGGTGCAGGACGGATTCAAGGTCGAACTCTTCGCGGCAGAGCCCATGCTTGCGAATCCGGTTTGCTTCTACATCGATCATCAAGGCCGAGCATTTGTCGCCGAGACGTTTCGTCACCATCACGGTGTGACCGATATGCGTGAACATACGTCCTGGTTACAAGACGATCTCGCGAGTCGAAATAACGAAGAACGCCTCATCGCGATGAAGAAAAACTTGGGCACCGACTTCGCCCGCTACACGCAAGCGGATGACCGCGTGCGTCTGATCGAAGATACCGACGGCGACGGCAAGGCCGACTGCGCCACAGTTTTTGCCGATGGGTTCAATGATGCACTCGCGGGAATTGGGGCCGGGCTGTTGCATGATCGCGGTAATGTATACTGGGCGTGCATCCCCGAACTCTGGAAACTCAAGGATAACGATGGCGATGGCGTCGCGGAAGAACGCGAAGTCCTCAGCTCGGGGTACGGCGTCCACATCAACTTTCTTGGACACGATCTGCATGGTCTACGTAAAGGCCCCGATGGAAGGCTCTACTTTTCGATTGGTGATCGCGGCGTTTACATCAAGACGTTTGATGGCCGAATCATCGATGAGCCGGATACCGGAAGTGTGTTGCGCTGCAATCTCGATGGGACGAACTTGGAAATCGTGCACCGGGGTCTTCGCAATCCTCAAGAGTTAGTGTTCGACGACTACGGTAACTTGTTCACCGGCGACAATAACTCCGATGCGGGCGACCAAGCCCGCTGGGTCTATATCGCCGATGGTGGCGACAGTGGTTGGCGAATTGGCTACCAGTGGATTTCGAAACCGAATCCGCGCGGTCAATGGAATGCCGAGAAAATGTGGCACCCGTTTCATGAGGGCCAACCCGCCCATTATATTCCGCCGATCATCAATCTTGGCGCGGGCCCATCAGGATTGGCCTACTATCCCGGAACGGGTTTGCCCGACAAGTACAAGCAGCACTTTTTTCTGTGCGACTTTCGCGGTGACGCAAACATGAGTTTAATCCACGCGTTTCGCGCCGAGCCGAAAGGCGCGTCATTCGAGCTCGTCGGCCGCCACGACTTTATGAATCACGTGTTGGCCACGGATGTTGATTTTGGCGTCGAAGGCGGATTGTATCTCACGGACTGGGTTCAGGGCTGGGATCAGCCGCTCAAAGGGCGAATGTATCGCGTGTTCGATCCCGCGAATGTGAATCAGGCGCTCGTCGATGAA
This sequence comes from Candidatus Hydrogenedentota bacterium, assembly GCA_029262095.1. Taxonomy (GTDB): domain Bacteria; phylum Hydrogenedentota; class Hydrogenedentia; order Hydrogenedentales; family SLHB01; genus JAJDAB01. The sequence continues at coordinate 1,637 of JAJDAB010000405.1, read as the reverse complement.
ACAAAGCAGTTGCTCGCCGATGGCATGTCGAACCGGGATGAGTCGGAATTGGTCTCGTTGCTAGAGCACGTCGATCAACGTGTCCGATTCGAAGCGCAGTACGCGATCGCTGACCTTGGTGCTGCGGCGATGCCGCTATTTGCCGCACGCATCAAGGACACATCCAACCGAATTGCTCGCCTCCACGGCATTTGGGGACTATGGCAACTCGCCCTGGCAGGAGAGGAAGTCGCGGATGCGCTCGCCCCGTTTTTGAAGGACGCCGATGGCGAAATCCGCGCGCAAACCGCGAAGGTATGGGCAGAATTGGCCGATACGGATGGCACGAATCTCGTGACGCTACTGGATGATGAAAACGATCGCGTGAAGTTTTTTGCTGCGATCGGGCTATGGAAAAATCCGCCGGGGGATAAGGCGAAGGCATTCAAGTCCATGGTTGAATTGTTACGAAAAAACGACGGCGTTGATACCTACCTCCGTCACGCGGGCGTGATGGGGTTGATTGGGACAGGCGACGTCAATACCATCGCGGCGCTATCCAAGAATAAATCGGATGCCGTGCGGCTGGGTGCGTTGTTGGCATTGCGCCGCTTGAAACACTCAGACGTCGCATTGTTTTTGGCCGACGAAAACGAATTTCTCTTCGCCGAGGCCGTCCGCGCGATCAATGACGAACCTATTCCTGATGCTTATCCTGCGTTAGCACGCGCCGGTGAGACGCATGCAAATCGGCTGGAGAACCAGGATTACTTGCTTCGCCGCGTCATGAACGCGCATTTCCGTGAAGGCACTCGCGCGAATGTGGAGGCCGTAGTGCGAATGGCGCTGCGCGATGATCTCAGCGCCCAAACTCGCGTCGCCGCCATTCAGCAACTACAAGCGTGGGGCGAGTCGCAACAGTTCGACGCGGTGACCAACGCGTGGAACCCGATGCCCGCGCGTTCGGCGGAGACGGCCCGCGCAGTGGTCGCGGATGGCGCGTATCAAAGCTTACTCCAGAGCGATTCTGACGACGTGGATCAAGCGGCTACGCGATTGGTTGGCGCGTACGGAATTGCAGAGGCGGAGCACGTCTTGCTCTCTATGGTGAATGACGCGTCTCAGGACAAGAATACCGTCGTCGAAGCCCTTCGCGCGTTGGCGGCGATGAACGCGCCAGGACTGGATGAAGCGATTGAGACCGCCCGGAAATCGAAGTCGTCGACGGTGCGCCTCGAAGCCGTGGCTCAACTCGCCAAGCTCGATGCTGATCAAGCCGTACCGATGTTGTCCGACGCGATGGCCTCCGGTTCCATCTCGGAGAAACAGCAGGCCATATCGATCCTCGCGAATATCGATCATCCTGAGGCAGCCAAGACGGTTGGCGAGTGGTTCGATCGGTTCCGCTCCGGCGCTGCCGATTCCAAAATCCATGTAGAGATTCTGGGGGCTGCGCGCACCTCATCCAATGAACAGATAACGGCGCGTCTCGAAAGATACGACGCGGACCTTGCAAATGCCGACCCGATTGATCGTTATCTACCCGCGCTGAACGGAGGTAATTCAATCGCGGGTCGACGGATTTTCTTCGACAAAGTTGAAACCTCCTGCGTCCGCTGCCACGTGATTGGCGGCAAAGGCGGCGGAGAGGTCGGCCC
>JAJDAB010000404.1 GCA_029262095.1 Candidatus Hydrogenedentota bacterium | reverse complement strand
TTCTTGCGTCGTCCGTTTCCGCATAGAAAATCGACTGTATATCGTCGAAGTATAGTCGCCGGTAGGTCTCGCTGTACCGCGACCGTCGGACCAGCAACACATGGTCCGGACCGAGATATGCCCGGTGCCTGAACGCAAGCCGGCCATCCGTGGATGTGTTGCCGCTGCCTGGGAGGCGTGTGTATATGATCGGTGCTATCATGAGACGAATGCGCCTATCAAGATAAAGAAAAAGAACGTTATGATTAAGACGAGTTGCGATCCAGCGATCAGCAGCGCCAGAACGATTCGCCAACGGCTGCGGCGGACGACGCTGGTCTCTGCATTCCAATACTGTACACACATGAATAACACCATCGGCGCGGTAAAAATCGTCGCCCACAAAAACAGCGGGATTACTATGGGAAAGATAGAGAGATCTAGCGCTACCGTATCCGGCAATGCGCGTTGCGCATCAAGCCCGGACCTTGCATCGGACTCGTCTGAGGCCAAACATCCCGGGCACACATGCCGATCCCCTAATTCGATATCGCAGAGTGAACACAAGAATCGTCCGCACGTTTCACACGGGATGGATGCGGCTTTTTCCGGGTGGTAGTAGCAACTACTTTGGCCATCCACCAGCAGTGTTTCACCTGACTGCCCGCGTTCCGATGGCTTGAGCAGGGCAGGAAACAGCGTAAGCCGCGCGTGCGCACCGCAACCAGTGCAGCGGACTTCCGTGTCCAAGGAGGCGGGTAACGCGCTAAAACAGCGTTGGCATACGACCGCGTCCACGGTTAGGTCTCAGTCTTCGGGTTGCGCATTGCGTTACGTTATGATGACTCGTGTCGAACAGATGTGATCGTGCAATGTACGCTTCTCATCGTCGAATGCAGCGATGACATAGCCGATGAGACAAGTGAAGCCATTGACTACCGTTGCCCAATAGCGACCGAACGAACGCCAGTAGGTTATCTTGCTACCGTCCGGACGAACCACCTTGAGCCGGAAGATCATCTTGCCCGGTGTCGCGCCATAACGACCGAGGAAGAACGTTTGGTAGGCGCATTGTATGACGTAGGTTCCGAGCGTATAGACCACCTGCCAGACAATCTGACCTTCTACGGCCAGGTCAGCGCCGCCCGCGAGCGGAAAAATGATTGCCGCGGAACCCGCCGCGATTCCGCAAAGGAATATCATCTGGATTAGGCCGTCGACAAGAACCGCGACGAATCGAATCCAAAACCCGGCGTACACCATGCCCGGAAGTGACATGCCTTCCTTCAACCGTTGCACAAATTCCGGTTTGCAATCGGCACAGACATAGGTGCCCTGATACTCTATCGCGTCTTCCGGCGGCACAATCCGGTTGCACATGGTGCAGGCGACTTGCGCGGCCCCGGCGGCACCCGGCGCGCCCGATGTCACTTCACCGTACGGCCGCCAGTCCGGCATCGACTCGTTCCAAACGAGCGTAGACGCCAGAATTTTTCTTTCGGCCGCGAGCGCGCTAAATTCCTCATCCGAAAACGGACCGATTTGATTTTGACCTTCAGCGTAGTACCAAGTGGCCACAATGGGTCGCTTTCTGCTCGTTCGCGGCGGAGGTGGTTGCGGACTTCATGAGTGGCGTAGCATAGCCCACTAGCGGCGGGCGCTCAATGCGTGGAGATATGAGGGATATGATGAGAATTCAGGCCAACCGGCTGGTCGCGTTTGCAATGGCTGTGGTCGTTGCGTTGCTGGCGCTGACCGTCGTTGCGGATGTGCGATTGCGATCCGAGGCGGACAACCTTGGGACGTTCGGGTATATCGGGCGCGATGGTTCTGTTGCGTTTCCTGCGCGCTTTGAACTCGCCGACCGTTTTTCCGAGGGATTGGCTGCGGTACGGGTCGATGGCCGTACCGGTTACATCGACACTACGGGCCGCGTCGTAATCGACATGATATGGACCGATGGTGGACCGTTCAATGATGGTATTGCGCCGGTGGGGGTGGATGGTGAATTCGGATACATTGACACGAAGGGTGTTCTTGTTATTCCGCCTCAATTCGACCGCGTCGGTCACTTCTCGGATGGACTTGCGCCAGTCGCTGAAGACGGGCTCTATGGTTACATCGATCGTGAAGGTGTCTACAAGATTCCAAGGCAATACAAGTCCGCTCGATCGTTTTCAGAAGGATTGGCCCCTGTGTTGGTCGATGATAAGTTTGGCTACATCAACCCCGAAGGTGACTTTGTAATTAGCCCTACATTCGCCCGGGCGGGTGACTTTTCCGGTGGGCGAGCACAAGTGCAGGATCGTGGTCGCTGGGGATTTATTGATCCGACCGGCACCATGACCATTCTTCCGACGTTTGCCGATGCGCGGCCATTTGGGGACGGACTTTCCCCTGTGATGAAAGGTGGTCGCTGGGGATTTGTTGACGAGCGCGGGGCGATCGTGATCGACGCAAAATTCAACCGCGTCAAGAACTTTTCAGGTGGCCTTGCCCCCGCGAAATCTGAGCGGTCTTCCCTCTATGGCTACATTGATCGCGAAGGGGCTTGGGCGATCGAACCGCAGTTCCGATTTGCCGAGCCGTTCTCCGAAGACCTCGCGTGTGTGAGGTGGCCCTAACCGACTACGACGACTCGTCCGGCGATTCTTCGCGCATCGCCTGATAGTGGGCTTGTACCAATGTCCGGCCAGTACCGGATTGCAACACGCCATCCGCGACCAATAGTCCGACCAATCGTTCCAACGCATCTGCGAATGAGGGGTCTTCGGCTGCGGCGACTTTTTGAATGAGTCGGTCGAGCTTTTTGCGTATCGTGGGATAGGAGATGCCGTAATCTTCGGCCATCGTCTTCAGCGATCCGGAGCTCATGACGAATCGCTTAACGAAGTTTAAATCGTCTTCGCTGAGTACTCGAATCCAGAGTGGTGGGGAGTTCATTCAATTTTATCCAAGATTGGTTTCAATTTATTAATATTAATGAGGGATGTAGTATAAATAGTCCAAATTAATCATTCAATAGATTCAAATAAATTGAATCATATATAAATTATATTGATATACATGGTATTGGGTCTCAAGCACGAAATTTCGCTCTGTGGGGTCATAGATCTGAAGCCTCATGTGGCTGGGGCGCTTGAAAACGCTTTATTGACAGGTAGGACGCGTTTTGCTAGCATTATCGCGCTATGTAGGGTTGTGCCTTCCGGAGCCTAATAGGGTTTGTGTTGGTGGCAATCTGTGCATTTGCGAAATTCGCCATTTGGTCGATGGCTTTAGATTAGAAGGGAGTGTGATCCTACTATGACCAAGGTCCGGGTGAAGCCGGATGAGCCATTCGAAAAGGCACTGAGACGTTTCAAGAAAAAGTGCAATAAAGAAGGGCTCATGCAGCGGCTTAAAGAGATGAAGCATTACGAAAAGCCCAGTGAGCGCCGTCGTCGTAAGTTAGCGAAGGCCATCGCGCGGCAAGCTGCCATGAACGATCTCGAGTAGCGATCGGCGAATCGCGCTCAGTCGTATGATATTGAACTTCGGCGGGATCGGTCGGTGTACCGATCCCGCCTTTTTTGTGTGTACCGATCCAACATTCGATTGACCATGACGGAAACTGCACGAATGGAAGTTAGCGAAGCCGAGTCCGGTGCACGGGTCGATGTGTTTCTTGCATCGCGACTTGATGACGTCTCGCGTGCCGTAGTGCAACGTGCGGTGCGTTCAGACCGTGTGTCAATTAATGGTCGACTCGTTAAACGTGTCAGCCGAATATTGAATGCGGGTGATGAGGTGGTGATCGAATTGCCTGACGCGCCGACTATTGCCATTGAAGCGGAAGCGATTCCGATCGATGTTGTCCATGAGGACGACGAGTTGGTCGTTGTCAATAAGCCTTCTGGATTGGTGGTGCATCCGGCACCGGGACATGCTTCGGGTACGTTGTTAAATGCAATCCTTCATCATTGTCCCGATTTCACGCGCCCGGGTGACGATCCCATTCGGCCGGGCATCGTTCATCGGCTTGATCGGGATACATCGGGTTTGCTCGTAATCGCGAAGACACCCGTTGCTATGATGCGATTGTCGGAACAAGCGCGTGACCACGCATTCGAACGGCGCTATGTCGCACTCGTGCGTGGAGAATTTCCAGAAGATAGGGGACGTGTCAATGCGGCGGTCGGGCGCAGCCTGTCTGATCGGAAGCGGATGACGGTCACGACCGTCGGAAGCCGTGAAGCGATTACGCATTTTCAGGTAATGGATCGATTTGGTAAGGCGTCGCAGGTCTCGTTACGATTGGAAACGGGGCGCACCCACCAGATTCGTGTACACATGCGGTTTGCGGGTCATCCGGTGTTGGGCGATTCGGTGTATGGGGTAACGGATTTTCGAGCGTGGGGGATCAACGATGAAACGCGACAGGCACTTGAGGGTCTGAATGGACAAGCACTTCACGCGGAAACCTTGGGCATTACGCATCCGAAGACGGGGGAGCGGTTGACCTTCAGCGCACCTCCACCGGTCGCGTACCGGCGTGCGTTGGAGGCGTTGTCCAAATTGGGTGATGCGCTTGCGTAACGCGCCTGGCGTGCTCACAACAGCGTAAATGGGTATAGTACCCCCTGGATAACTGGCAAGGAGTGATACACGTGAAACACGCAACCAGACTGCAGAAACCACTGCCCGCGATGGCTACAGGCGTCGATCTTACGGGCCTCGTATTGATCGCCAACACGTTTTTTAACGTGCTTGGATTCATCTCGGGTTGGGTTACAACGTTCTTCAACTTCGCGATCAATCTTGGACTTTTCTTTCTCGGTGAGGTGGCGTAGTTCGTTTCGATCGCGCTTTTCTCTAGCATTACTCCATGAAACACGACACCTCTCAGTCCCTCTGGCAAGCTGCGAATAACGTCCTAGTCGGCGGGGTCAATAGCCCCGTCCGCGCGTTCAGTGCAGTCGGCGGCGATCCGTTTTTCGCGGCGTCAGGCAGCGGTGCGCGTGTTCGCGACGTCGACGGTAACGAATACGTTGACTACGTATTATCCTGGGGACCGCTCATTCTCGGGCATGCCCACCCGGACGTGGTTCACGCAATACACAACGCGGCGTCCAAGGGTGCGAGTTTCGGAATTCCTACGGAGAACGAAATTCGGCTGGCGGAGAAGATCATCGCGCATTTTCCTGCGATGGATAAGGTCCGACTCGTGAATAGTGGGACCGAAGCAAGCATGAGCGCCATTCGGCTTGCGCGTGGGTACACCGGTCGCGATCTCGTCGTCAAAATCGAGGGGTGCTATCACGGTCACGTCGACGGGTTGTTGGTAAAGGCCGGAAGTGGTTTGCTCACGCTCGGAACGCCAACCAGTCCGGGCATTCCTGAATCTTATGCTCAATGCACGTTGACTGTACCGTTCAACAATCTTGAAGCGGCACGGGAAGTATTCGAAGCGCGCGGGGAGGACGTCGCGTGCATCATCATTGAACCGGTGGCGGGGAACATGGGACTCATACCGCCGGGGCCTGGTTACTTGCAGGGCTTGCGCGCGCTAACGAAAGATTCCGGTGCGCTCCTTATCTTCGACGAAGTAATGACCGGATTTCGCGTCGCGATCGGTGGCGCGCAGATGCGGTACGGAGTACGACCGGACCTTACCATTTTAGGCAAAGTCATCGGTGGCGGACTGCCCGTTGGCGCCTATGGGGGCAAGGCGCGCATCATGGAAAAACTGTCCCCCGAGGGGCCTGTCTACCAGGCCGGAACGTTGTCCGGCAACCCGTTGGCCACGGCTGCAGGGCTTGCGACGCTAACGATTTTGGAAGAAGAAGGTGTCTTCGACGGCATCGAAGAACGCATGACCGTGTTGACCACGGGATTGCACGAAATAGCGCTGGAAACCGGCATCCCGCTGGAGGTCGCACAGGTCGGCACTATGGCCGGATTCTTTTTCAACGATCACCATGTGTTCGACTACAACGATGCAACGCAGTCGGACACTGATCGCTACGCGAAATTCTTCCGGTCAATGCTCAACGCGGGAGTCTACTTCGCGCCCTCGCAATTTGAGACCTTCTTTTTCAGCACCGCTCACGATCAGGCCGCGATCGATCACACGCTGGATGCCGCAAGAAAGACGTTTAAGTCTCTCTAGCAGCTGGATTCTAGGAGGAACGCAACATCCCCCTGGCCCCCTTCAAAGGGGGAACCTCGTTTAACCCGCCCGAAGCCATTTCAAAGGGGGAACCTCGTTTAACCCGTCCGAAGCTCTTTCAAAGGGGGAACCTCGTTTAACCCGTCCGAAGCCGTTTCAAAGGGGGAAACCCGTGTAAGCATGTCCGAGGAACGCCGACACTCATTGCAAAAGTATTCTGGCATCCTTGCCTTGCGCAAACGTTACGTTTCGCTGAGGTGCTCGACCATGCGTTTAATACCGCCGAGCGTCATGTCTTCCATCTCGAAGAAATCGCGAATCCGATTGAGCGTCCACGCGCCGTAGATGGAAGACCACGTTTCTTTGGGGACTGGGTTCAGCCAACATGAATGCTTGAACCGATCCGAAATTTGTTTGAGCCAATACGTACTGGATCGTGGGTCTTGGGCATAGTAATAGAGCGAGCCGTGGGGCGACTCAAGCTCTTCTGGCGCCATCGTTGCGTCGCCGATGATGACGACGCGTGTCTCGTCTTTGCGTTGTAAGAATTTTTCGGTCTTCAACGGTTCCGTGCGCCGGAAATCTTTGTAGACATGTTGATAAATGGTGTTGTGGAAGTAATACGTCTTAATCTCGTCGAACCGTTCGTGCATCTTGCTGAACATCAGGCGGGTCAAATCGATAAACGGGTCCATCGAATAACCGCCGTTGTCGATGAGCAGCACCAGATCCATGCGGTCGCGTTTTTCGCGCTCGAAGACCAATTCGATTTCGCCGCCATTTCGTGAAGTCTCGTAGATTGTCTTGTCGAGATTCAATTCGTCCTCGGCCCCGACGTTCTTCATGTGCTTCAACGATTCGAGTGCTTGGCGGAGATTGTCGGATCGAAGTTTGTTCTTCTCGGAGTACGCGATATATTTCCGATTGGAAATCACTTTCAGCGCCGAACGGTTTCCCGACTGGCCGCCCACACGAACACCGCCCTCGGCGTTGCCGGAGTGACCAAACGGTGAATTGCCTTCGGTGCCGACCCATTTGTTGCCGCCGTGGTGTTCTTCCATTTGTTCGCGGACGGTCTCCCAAAACTTCTCCATGAGTTCTTGCGGGTCCATCGTGTAGAGCGCACGCTCAGGCAGCTCGCCTTCTTCGATTTGCTTGGATAGCCATTCCCGAAATTGCTTGGTCTGGAAGAGGTCCATGTCATCCGGCGCAACGGCGGGGATGTCGACCCCATAGAAGTAGAACGCAAATGCCCGCTCAAAGCCGTCCATATGTTCAACCCGCCGGACGAACGTAAGGCGCGAGAAGATGAATAAATCATCTAGTGTCTTGACCAACCCTTTCTCGAATCCGATGTTGAGATCGAGCAATTCCTTTGGGCTGGCGGGCACGCCGTAGTCGCGAAGCGTGTACAAGAAGTCCACGAATAACGCATTGTTCATATCGTCAATCGTTCGAGTCTCACGTGGCATGGACTTACTCCTCGTCCATTGGTTTGAGGATTGCATACACGACGATGAGTTGATCGAAATACTTCACTAGCTCCACGGGGTCGTCGCTGAGTTTTCTTTTTCCATATTCTCTCTCCGTTGCACATCCAAAATGAAAAATCGGTACACGTTCGCCAAACTTGAGCGTGTTCGTCTCTGTCCCATAACTCTTATCCGGTAACAGGCGAATGTCTATGTCGCCGCCCATGCTGCCATCGTCCGTTACGAAACGGTATTTCAATGTATCGCCATCTTCGCGAAACATAATTGCCAATGGGATCGTTTCGGCCTTAGACTGGACTGACCAGCCACCGTTACAGATCTGTTTCGGATTCTCAATTTTGTGGTCTTCGTACAAATACGCTTCGATAAACAATGTATGATCGCCCGGATTATCGTACTGTAGCGTCTCCATGTGGATGTCCAGAATATGAAACGACCGCTCGAGTAGACCTAACGGCACCATTTCATCGTCGCCCACGGGAGAAATCTCAATCCGATCGGGTTTTGGCTTAATCTGATCTTCGGCACAGGCGGATTGAATCAACGGAAAAATCAAAACCAACGCCAGGCTCGTTCTTTGCAGAATACCGCCTACAGTCTGTCGAAGATAATAGGGAGTCAATGCACCTTGTGTAAGCGGAAACGAATTCTTCGCAACAAGGGGAATGACGAATTCTTTTGACATGACAATGCTTCCTCCTGTCGAGAATATGCTGTCGTTCGCTTCGTCAGAATCTCATAGTTATGTCTAGATTCAAATCCGGCGCTGGCCCTACCGGAACCGCCGTTTCCCACCGCCATCGCGGTATTGCTGAATGTCGCTCGCACGTTTCAGTAGGATGCCGATAAGCGGGGGATCATCTCGTTCCGGCATCTGGCCGTTGTGTTCGAGTGCGCCGATCCAATTGAGCAATTCGCTCGTCGCCGGCGGTTTCTCGAAACCACGGTCGCGGAGTTCATAGAAAATCGTCACTGCGGCTTCGACTAGTTTCGGACTTGTGTTCGGATAATGCAGATTTACGATTTCGCCCATCTGATCGGGCGAGGGGAATGCGATGTGGTGGCAGTAGCAACGGCGTAGGAATGGGTCGGACAATTCACGTTTCGCATTGGACGTTAGGAAGATTGCCGGACGAATGTCCGCTTTGATTGTTTCATTAATCTCGCGAATCGTGAACGAACACTCCTCAAGGATGTCGAGCAGGTTGTCTTGTACGTCCGATTCCGTTTTGTCGATTTCGTCGAGGAGTAGCACGACCCGTTTGTCCGCGCGGAACGCACGACCGATTGGCCCCCAAATCACGTAGTCGTAGAACTTGTCGACTTGTCTGCCTGTTTCCCCTGCGCCAAATCGCGCGTCGTTCAAGCGAAGGACCGTGTCCTGGTTGTAGCACGATTCCTCGCCTTTAATGGTCGACTTCGCGCGGAGGACTTCCATCTCCATGCCCAACGCTTTGCCGACTTCAAACGCGAGCTGCGTCTTGCCCGTGCCCGCTTCGCCCGTCAACAACAATGGTTTTTCCATGGCCAACGCGATGTTCACAATGGACTTCAGTTCCGGGTCCAGGTAGTAGCGTTCGCTACCTTCAAAGGTGTGTTCAGCAGTCGCAGTCATCATCACTCCAGCAAGGCGGCTATCACCGCCGTTGGGACAGGTTGGGCGCATTACGCGCATTCGCAGCACAGACGGGAAAGTCTATCAAGCTAACCGCGTTAGGAGCAATATGGGCTAATTGGGGTGATCTCGGGATTTGCTCACCACAAAGGCACGAAGAACCGCCCATCGCATTTGCCCGTGCGCTCTACTTCGCCTAATCCCATCCTGTTCATCCTGTAATCCCGTCAAGAAATGGACAGGATTACAGGATGAACAGGATGGGAATACCATTTCGCGCACTACCGTCCCGGAGTATCGTTTGTTGTATATGCGAATGCGGCATAGAGCTAATTGCTTGCAGTTGCCTTCGTTTTTGACCAAGTGTGGTAGAAGTCCTTTGCGGCTACGCCCACGAAGACTGACATGAGAATCGCTCCCCATAATCTGTGGTTGAACGGCGGATTGGGATCGGTGTTGTGCATGTACTTATAAACGCCTTTCAATCCCGAGTGGATTGTCCACGTGGCGATGAACATCAATTGAGCGGCGAGAAAAGCCGCGAATCCGGAATGCTTATCGAATCGGCGTGATACCGTGCGTCCTATCAGGCCGCACCATCCTGCCAAGACAAACCCCATTATGAAGACATAGTTTCCGATTCCTTCCGCGCTCAACCCGTGCTCGGTCGTGTTCACGCATAGGAGGGTTATCGCGAACACGGCCCATACCCACTCGAGTGGACCGAGTCCGCACAGGGAGTTTTCACCCCATCTCATGTGCCGCTCGTATCCCATATACAACGCGACCTCCGACTTTCGCAGGTATTGGCGTTTGTATGTCCGGCGAGCGCGGCGGGGAGAGCCAAGTCTTTGCAACGCGATTCGCGAAGCTTCTTCGGGAATCACGCCATCCGTCCTCAGAGTGACTCTTGTGTCGGCGACGTGTGTGCGAATCTCTTCTGAAATTCGCTCTCGCGCCTCTTCACATAGTCCCCGCGTCGCGGCTGCGAGCCATGCGTCGAGCGCGGGCGCGTTCGGTTTAGTCCATGGAAACATATGGACTATGCCTTCGCCGTTGGTGGCGCGTCATAGCCGAGCCGTTGGAGCTTTCCTGCGAACCGGAATCTGAATAGCGCGACCGCGAGTGCCGTGGCAGCGCCCAGGCCGAGGCATAGTTCGATAATCCAGTACGCAGACGAATCGCTGAGCATCTGAATTTGCGATAAGAAACCCAACAAGAACAGCGCGCTCCACGCCTCAAAAACTTGTTCGACCCCAAGGAACTGAACCGTGCGCCAGGCCGGTACGAATCCTCTCGAATTGAAGAGCGGGCGAATCCAGTATTCCAATCCGAATTGTCCTAATCGATTGAATCCGACGAGGAATAGACAGGGAGTTGACGTGAGGTATTCTCTACCGTTTCCGGTATGTACGGCTATTGCCAACACGGCGACGGCACAAAGCGACATGAACGCGCCGCTTAGTGCCAACACTCCCAAGACGTTTACAGATCGCCCTTCACGAGTCCTCATCAACGCGAGGAGCGATATCTCTTCCCGCGCGGTCAGGTGTTCGCGTCTCAATCGTCGCCGCTCGCGCCGCGGACTGCCGAGTTCGCGCATTGTTTTTACAGCGGAATCGTTTTCGCTTAGTCCATCTTCTATCCATGCAGCGACGGCTTCTTCGAAATGCTCCGTTACTTCTTCGGCAACACGAAGCTTTGCTTCTGCACATAGACCACGCGTAGCGGACTCGAGCCATCGGTCCAGTGCGGCGTGTGTACCAATCATTGGGATACCCGCTCGATGAGTGGCCGGATCTTGCGCCATGTGCGCAGTTCGTTGATCGCGGCGTAGGCGAACGTTGCCGACATCATCGCGCCCGGCAGAATAAGAAAAGAGTCAGCGAGCGCGAGTACGCAGCCCTGACCGCCCAAGAACAAGAACTGCACAATTCGCATGGCCAAGAGTGTCCGGTACCCGTTGAGACCGCCATGCGATCGCGAAACGAGATTCGCGCCGCGTCCCGCGAAAGTTGCGGCGATCGCGGTACCCAAGATGCTGAACGCAACGAGTGGCACGGTCTCGTTCCCAGTTCGCGAATATGATGTTAGTGTGCCGAACAGGAGTATCGCGCCTATCAAGACTGTGGCAAGTTCGCGCACGCTTGGCCCGAAGCCCTGTTTCTTCGCCAATGCCATGTCGTCGTAATATTGGAAGAACGATTTCATTTCGGCTGACGGTTCGAACTGACGCTTGTACAGATCGCACACCGTCGCCGGTTCGCCGAGTTGAGCGAGCGCTTGGGACTCTGCATCAACTCTCGATTTACCCTCGGCAATGAGAGCATCCACCGCCTCGGCGTAATGCGCCGTCATGTCTTCGATGAGCTGCGCTTTCGCGGCACCGCTCAACCCCGACGTGGCGATGGCGAGCCAGTCTTCGAGGTCTGCGTAATTCTTGTCGAGCAAACGATAGAACATCACAGTAATTTCTCTTGCTTGCGCCGATTCGCGATTCGGACAGCAAATGAGGTCATGTTTTCACTTGTTCAGTATCGGTCGAATCTTCTTCCAGAACCGGTATTGATGAATCGTCAGAAAGAGCAAAAACAACAGAAAAATCAGAAATGGGCCCAGGAAACCGGTATAAAAAGAGATTGCCGCGATGTACGCCGCCATAATCCAGATCAGAAGAAATTGCACGGCGAGATACATTCCAAACCTGCGCGCTCTACCCTGGCGTCTCGATAGTCGAAGTGCAATGCGTCCTGCGGTTGTACCTATTACGACCGAAAACATACACACAGGAAAAGCCAATGGCACTTCCGGTTTCTTATCTTCCATGAAACTTGCGAACAGGACCAATAAGAATGTACCGACTACATACATCTCGCGCCAGTGAAGTCGACTCCCCAACTCACTCATTTTGTTAAGTTCTTCTTGGTATCGTTGGAATGTCTTCACGTCCCGCTCAGTCGTATACTCCCGACGATAGCCACGACGGGCTCGCCTTGGCGAACCCAGCCGACTCAGCGTCTCCAATTCAGCGCCGCCCGGCCGGTATCCTTCGGCGACCAGCGTCGCGACGGACTCTTCATAGTGTTCTTGAATCTCTTCGGTAACCCTTGCCGCCGATTCATCGCTCAATCCTTTGGTCGCGACCGCCAACCAATCGTCAAGCACGAGATACTCGGTGCCGAATAGGTTCGCGATCATCACGGCCCCTCCAGGATTAACGATACAGCGCCGGAGAGTTGTTGCCATTGATCGCGTTCTTGTTCGAGTTGTTTGATGCCGTGTTCGGTGAGGCGGTAGTAGCGTCGTGGTCGTCCTTCAAACATTTCGCGGTAGGATTCGATAAAGCCGTCGTTTTCGAGGCCGTGGAGCGCGGGGTAGAGGGAGCCCTCTTTGAAGTCGAGGACGCCTTTGGATTTGGCTTTGATTTCCTGGGCGATACGGTAGCCGTGTTTCGGTTCGCCGGCCAGGGTGTTTAGGATGAGTGCTGGTAAGGTGCCTTTGAGGTTCATGCGGTCAGCATACCCCTAATTCCGATGTATGTAAAGGATTGGCGGTCGGACCGCGCAAATGAGAGTTTTAACGCCGCACTAAGTGATTTGTACTAAATTGGTTACGAAGTATTGGGTCTTAAACATCCCCCTGCGCCCCCTTCAAAGGGGGAAATCGGGCACTTCAGGTTTCGGGTCGTGAATTGGCGGGCTGATTACGGCAACGTGCTCCGTTGGATCGCGTTGAAGAGGATGCGGAAGGTGCCGTGGGGTTGGCCGCGGCGTTGGACGCCGATGCCGATGAGATCGATGTGGCCGCGGCCATAATCGATTTCGACGATGGCGGGCTGATCGCGAATGAGGTCGTCGCCGCGAATCCAGCCGCTTTCGAGTAACACCGTATCCGAGAACCGGGAGACCACGTGCGTTTTGAACCGACGTTGTGGTTGCCGTGTCTGCTCTACGTGTTTTTTCTCCTCGTCATCTTTCACCGGAGCCGTGCCGATACGGAAGGCTTGTGACCGTGCGAAGTATCCGGAGTACCATTCGGGCATGCCGTAGCCCAACGGATGTTTCCTGTCCATCCATAGCCGGAGGACCGAACCGGGACAATAAAATTCTTCCGACGGTTTGTCCGCGACGATGTTGTAAACCGGTGCATTGAAATGGTCGATGACTAGGTTTGTTGATTGGTCGATGCAGACGAGCGTGCCGCCGGCTTGCGCGAAGTCTTGCAAGCTTACAACGCCTTGTTCGCCGATTCCACCAACGAATTCCGGCGCGGTCGTATCGGGGCTGCGACCGTTCACGATGTAGCGCGCGGGTACCGAAGGCAACACGATGCAATCGTACCGGTCGCGTAGATTGCCCGCGCGGATCTCGGCGTTGTGAATTGATGTGTACGGAACTTCGAAGCTGTCCAGTGCCAGGCGCGTCCAGCCCTCGTCCATGCTTGCGGTCCAGGGTTGGTATAGCGCGGTTCGTGGTTGAACGGCATCCTGAAATCCACGATCGACGGAACTGCGGACAGACTCGACTGCGACGACTTCGGTGCTCAATCCTTCATTTACTGATTCGACGATGTCGATTACGCCCTCGTCATTGGGGATGACGAATGAACCGCGTGGAACGGTACCGAAATCCGTATCGTGCCAATCGCCGTTTGCGCCGATGTGAAGTTGGAACGCGACATTTTCTGCATGCAAGCGCGTCATCAACCGGAAGTCGTCATTCTTCCCCGCGCGTACCAGCAAGTACTCCGCGTCAGTTTCTTCGACTTCCCCCTGCGGCAGCGGAATCGTATTTAACTGTTCCGCATCCGCATCGAATGGCCGTTGCACGGCGACGTGCCGTACGCCCATTTGCAGCGGCAATGTCCAACCTGCCATGTCGTAAGGCGGCTCGGCCGGTCCGCCCGGATACATCGCGCGGTCGGGGTAGACTTGCCGTTCCATCATGTCCATCAAGTGCGGGCGGTAGGGCTGTGCGCAATACATAATGTACGTACCCGCTGGATAATCGACGCCGTCCGCTTCGAATGGCGCGTTTGCCTCATGCACTTCGATCGCGGTCGCGTGTAGCCGTTCCAGCATTTGGAATGCGCTACCCGGATCCCTTTGGTCCGGCGGGACTAGCCACGCATACGGCGGTTCATTCGCACCCTTGTCGAGTGCTTCCTTGCCGAAATGAATGTAGTTCTCCTGAAAGCGATCATGATATCGAGATGCCAATGTGAATAGACTCATCGCGATGGTTTTTTCGTATTCAACAATGTCGCGCAATCGCCACCAACCGCCCGGCCACGGGTCTGGGAAGTTGGTCATCATTTCGTAGGACGGCATCCCGCGTCGCGTACCGGTCAGCTCGCTCTTACGTTGAAAAATGGGGGAGGCGAGATTGACGCTCGCGGCCTCGGTCAAAATGCCGACCATGTTGTGTCGGTACGGCGTCGTTCGGAAACCGCCCGCCCACCAGTTGTCGTAGATTGCGCCGTGTACGACGCCTTTCTTGCCCGCACGCGCCAGGTCACCGGCCATGTGTCCGCCAATGATGAGCAGGGTCTGATCGATAATCGGATGTACGTTTGCGTTCTTTGGGTCATGGAACGGCGGGACGAACAAACGCGCATTCGAATTGCCCATTTGATGTACGTCCCAGACGATGGTCGGGAACCATTCGCGGTAGAGCACTTCGGTTGTGAGCAGCGTTTCCTTTAAGTTGAGCATGAACCAATCGCGGTTGTTGTCGTGGCCTGCGTACTTTTGATAGAGCCACGGCATCCCCGTGCCTTCCCAAGGTTCGCCTAAGCTGCGTTCATACCATTCCGCGACCATGACTTGTCCATCCGGATTCGCACATGGAATCAAGAGCACGATCGTACCGTCGAGAATCTCATTGATTTGGGGGGAATCGCCTGTCACCAAATCGTAGGCCAGCTCCATCGACATCTGGCTTGCTGCGGTCTCCGTGGAATGCAGTTGGCAGTTCACCAACACCGGAACTTTGCTTTCCGTGACGAGTCGACGCGCTTCGTCTTCATCTGCGATTAGGCGCGGGTCCGCGATTTTGCGTTGATTCGCTTTGTGCGGATCGAGATCGGCGATGGTTTCCTCGGAGGAAATTTCGACGAACAGAAACGGTCGTCCTTCGGTGGTTGTGCCAAGATCGCGCACGTTTATCCGGTCTGATCCTTCGCCGAGTAGACGGAAGTACTCGACGATTCGATCCCATTTCACGAGTTTGTAGTCTGCGCCCACCTGGTGTCCCAGAAATTCTTCTGGCGCCGGGATGTCTTGTGCGAGGGCGGTGGGGGAGAGTCCGGCGAATACCACGGCGGCCAACACCAATCCGCGGCCCGGCAATCGAAATGACTTCATGACGTGTCCTCATCCATAAGTATCTGCAGCCAGCCGTACGCCTTCCGTCCATGGAAGATGTACAGGTTGATGATACCAGATGTTCAGTGTTTGATAGTGCGAATCTTGCCGATTTACATTCTTCTGCCTCGTGCGCTCTCTCTCCGTGGGTACGGGTAGAAAAATGTCATGTCGAGCGTAGCCGAGGCATCTACTCGTACCGGGCAACGACATCTCCAACCCAGGTAGATTTCTCGGCTACGATCGAAATGACTCATCGCCTTAATCTCCCGCAGTGCGTGGAAATGCATGCAACAACGCCCCTGGACAAACGGGTACCGGATTGTGTCTTATTTCCAGAACGCGTGGACACGGGGAACCAAATTAATGCGGGAAGCCATTCGATCCAGACTCGCCGCTTCGCCGGCAACGCTTCTGCCGATGTGGGCGATCGTCATGTCATTTACGACGTACTTCTGTATGTATGCGTTCCGTAAGCCATTTTCCGCTGCGAGTTATGGGGACGCTGAGGCTTTTGGCGGCAGCATGGATCTGAAGACCGCGTTCGTCATCAGCCAAATCGTCGGTTACTGCATTTCTAAATTTGTCGGCACAAAAATTTGTGCCGAGGTAAAACGAAATCAACGCGTTTGGTTTTTATTGGGCGCAATAACCACTGCGGAGATCGCGCTGCTGCTGTTTGCGGTGCTGCCCGGTCAGCTCAAGATTGCCGCAATTTTCTTGAACGGACTCCCTCTCGGCATGGTATGGGGGTTTGTCGTTTCTTATCTTGAAGGGCGCCGTACTTCCGAACTCCAACTCGCGGGACTCAGTTGTTCGTACATCATTGCGAGTGGTGTGGTTAAAGACATTGGGCGCTGGCAATTGGGGCTCGGTATTCCTGAGTACTGGATGCCGTTCACCATGGGTTTGATGTTTTTCCCAATCCTGTTTGTATCCGCAAACATGCTCAACCTTATGCCGGAACCAAACGAAGGCGACGTGGAGGAGCGCGTCCAACGAAAACCGATGACCGGCGCTGAACGCATGGCGTTTGCGGTGCGGTTTGCTATTGGCCTCACCTTACTTCTCCTGGTCTACTTCGCGCTGACCGCGTTCCGCGATATTCGAGACAATTATGGTGTCGAAATCTTTACGGAGCTTGGATACGCAGACTACGACGCTATCTTCACGCGCAGCGAATTACTCGTGGCGTTTGGCGTGATGGCCTGTCTCGTACCCATCACGTGGATTCACAACAATCGCACAGCGCTTCTCGCTGTGTTCAGCCTGCTCGTCATTGGCTGCGCTCTTATTGGATTCAGTACGCTGGCCATGCAAGCCGGATATATCAGCGGACTTACCTGGATGATTCTTATCGGCCTGGGCGCATACATGGCCTACGTGCCCTATGGCTCGGTACTTTTCGACCGTGTCGTCGCCGCAACGCGTACGGCCGGCACCGCCGTATTCGCGATCTACCTCACCGACGCATTCGGCTATACCGGCTCCGTATTCTTCCAACTCTACAAGGAGTTCACTCAGCGCGAGATTTCCTGGTTACAGTTCTTCACCGGATATTGCTACTTCATGGCCATCTTTGGCGGTGTCCTACTGACCATTGCTTACTTCGATTTCGCGCGCGCCGCCAAACGTGCCGAAATCGAAGCGCACCAAGAACAGGCTGGGCTTGCAACGAACAAGGAAGCCACAGAGATGGGTTCCGCGTAGTCGTCCAAAATCCGCATTGACCGTGGGAGTTATTCGTAATGCATAAATACAGATTGATCGTCGCCGTGGCCGCGCTAATGTTCGCTGCAGGTGTGGCGAAAGCCGCACCCGATGACGACGGATTCAAACTCATGTTCAATAGTGAGGATTTGACTGGCTGGCAGACTACGGGCAATTGGGTTGTCGAAGATGAGGGCGTTGTTTCCCTCCATCCCCGGCCCGGCGAAACGGGTTGGCAGCGGTACGACGCTTACATTATGACGGATCGCAAGTATGGCGATTTCGTGATAGATCTCGAATTCAAGATTCTCGAAGCCGGAAACTCGGGTGTGTTTTTCCGGGTGGACGATCCGCTCGATCCCGTCGAGAAAGGCATCGAAGTGCAGATTCTCGATA